>DAHVOF010000085.1 GCA_027318945.1 Actinomycetota bacterium
CAGTTACAGACGTGGCGTTGGCTTGTGAGCTAGTGCCAGAAGAGGTGCCGTTGTACCACTGGGCTTCGTAGTTAAGGCTGCCGTTCGAGCAGTTCGAAAACATCACGTCGTACGAACCTGAAGCAATGCCGCCGATTGTATAAGTGCCGCCGCTGGAGGTCTGGCTTCCGTACGACTGGCTGGGGGTGCCAGATCCAGTGGAGGCAGGAACCGCTACCACGCAGATCCCTTGAATTCCAGTGGTCCCAGAAGCATCGGTGACCATACCCGATATGGTTTCCCCAGCTGCCAGTGAGGCGTTGATGCCAGTAACGGGACCAGTTGATTCGGCAGGACTCGTTACAGTGATCGAGGTCGAAGTGTCAGCTGTGACTGTTCCGGGCGTAGTTCCGAAGTCCACCGCAGTTTCGCCACCAAGGTTGGAGCCGGTAATAATGACGGATGTGCCGCCGGATGTTGGTCCTGACGAGGGACTTATAGAGTTGACGATAGGTGAAGACACCACATAGGTGAACTGATCTGCGCTAGAGGTGGCGCTTGCACCCGATGAAGTCGTGACAGTTATATCTACAATACCGGTACCTGACGGGCTCGTGACGGTGATTGAGGTAGGCGAGTCAGCTGTGACTGTTCCGGGCGTAGTTCCGAAGTCCACCGCAGTTTCGCCACCAAGGTTGGAGCCGGTAATAATGACGGATGTGCCGCCGGATGTTGGTCCTGACGAGGGACTTATAGAGTTGACGATAGGCGCTGAGGTTACAGCGTTCAGGTTGGTGCCAGAGAGAATGCTGGCGCCCGTCGAGCCGGTACTTGGCGCCGTTGCGAAACAGTCACTCGTCGAGGGACATGAGAGTCCTCCGATGGTAGTGATCTCGGACGGGACTGTCTGGCTGCTCCAGGTGGTTCCGCCGTCTCCAGTTCCGATAATTGCGGGTGAACCCGAGACGTCGGAACCCATTGCCTCGCACATCGTGGTCGAGGGACAGGAGATTCCGCCAAGGCTATGTGTGCCTGAGGGAACTATCTGGCTGCTCCAGTTGGTTCCGCCGTCTCCAGTTCCGACGATTACGGCCGAGTTGGAGCTATCAATACCCACCGCCTCGCAGACTAATACCGAAGGGCATGAGATACCCGAAAGGCTGTTTATCCCCAACAGTACTGTCGGGCTGTTCCAGGTGCTTCCGCCATCTCCAGTTCCGACGATTACAGCCGAACTCGAATTATTAAAACCTACCGCCTCACAAACTGAGGTAGAGGAACATGAGACTCCCTCAAGGAGGTCAATCCCGGGGGGCACCGTCTGTGGGGTCCAGGTGGTTCCTCCGTCGGTGGTTCCGAGGATTTCCGCCGACGCCAAGCTATTAGAACCCACTGCCTCGCAAACTGTAGTTGAGGGACATGAGATACCTCCGAGGCTGTTGATACCGGAGGGCACCGTCTGCGGGGTCCAGGTGGTTCCTCCGTCGGTGGTTCCGACAATTGCCGCAGTGTCCGAATTATTGAGGCCCACTGCCTCGCAAACTGTAGTTGAGGGACATGAGATACCTCCGAGGCTGTCGATACCGGAGAGCACCTGCGGTTGGGTCCAAGTGGTTCCTCCGTCGGTGGTTCCGACAATTACCGCCGAGAACGAAACTACAGTTCCCACCGCCTCGCAATCTGTGCTCGAGTAACACGAGATTCCGTTGAGCGTGCTAATCGTCGTCGAAAAGGTAGTGCTTACGGCCCAGCCCGATGTGGCAGCTACAGCTGGCACCGAGGTGGGCAGAAAAACTGCGACCGTTGACAATACTAGCCCAACGACAAGATTTCTAGCCCAAGTTAGACCCGCCGAACCGAAGAAAAGACGTGCCGAAGCCTTCATTGGATTCCCCCCGCCAAATTACAACTTCGCAAATGAAGCAAATGAAAAATGAAGAACAAAGGTACTGGTGTATCCCCGAATGCGCTGACCTAAGATACAGGAATCTCCAAAAAAACTTCAGTTTCAGTCAAGATACCACTGGAAGTCCCAGCGTTTCAATAGGTAGACAAGAATTTGGAGCACTTCGTGTGGCAGGTGAAAAGACTACGGTCCACGAGTGCGTTTTACTCAAAACAAATTTCAGCCTTAAACTTGACTTCATACCAAACCCTCTGCAGATGAGTTTGGTCCTAAAGTGCCGGCAGGAACTAGCCGGCAAAGGTTAGTCCAAAATGTTCCATCTACAAGAGCTGCCCTGCTAATCTGGTGAACAGCCAACGGCTCATCATTCTCTGAAGATGCGCTCCTCCGTACAGCCGGCTTCATCTAGATCGCGCTCGACGAGACGATGGTCGCGGGCGCAACCTTGCTCCGGACCTGATCAGGGCATTGCGATTCGGAGCGCACTACATAGATTGGGGCACAGGAATTGATTGGTCTTCACCTTCTTAAAATACGGCCGCTCAAGATACAGCGGTGCAGGCCCACTTCTGGTTCGAGTGCGCCCGCGGAGCTAGCCCGCCGATGAGCGACACGACTACATACCTTGGGCGGCTCAGGGAAAGCGTCTCGTCGAGACTCCGGCACAAGCGGAGAATCAGATGAGTTCCTTGGCAAGCTTTGGGGACAATAATCGCAAGTGGTCGATCCTCGCGGTCGTGACCCTCGGCTCGTTCATATTCAACGTGGACGCGACGATTGTGGTCGTGGGTCTTCCCCGGATACTTGATGGGCTCCACGCGAGCATTAGTGCCGGCCTATGGACCCTGACCGGATATCTGCTCGTGAGCACGGTGCTTCTTCTTCCCGTGGGCAGGTGGTCCGACTTGTTCGGAAGAAAGCAGATCTTCATAGCGGGCTACCTTTTCTTCGCCATCGGTTCCGCACTTTGCGCCCTTGCCCCTTCAGGCGGAGCACTAGTCGGCTTTCGGCTTATCCAGGGCGTAGGAGGAGGAATCCTGGGTAGCGTTGGGATTCCAATAATTACAGAGGCATTTCCGCCGAATGAGCTAGGCAAGGCAATTGGGATCAACTCCATCGCTTGGGTGTTCGGATCGGTGGTGGGCCCAGTCGCTGGTGGAGCTCTAGTGAGTGGATTTGGGTGGCGCTCAATCTTTTGGGTAACTGTGCCATTCGCGATTCTGGGAGCTATCACCGGAACACTCCTCCTTCCTTCCACGAAGAGCCTGCAGCGACGGCAACCGATGGACTGGGTCGGGGTTACAAGCTTTTCAGTGGCTCTTGCCTCTCTTTTGATAGCTCTTTCAGAGGGCTTGGCCTGGGGATGGACCAGCCCGCGCATCGTTGGCCTTTTCGCATTGACCATCCTGGCTTTAGCCGCATTCTTTGCGGGAGAGTCTCGACGCAAGTACCCCCTTTTTATGCTCAGCCTTTTCAAGCACCGGCACTTTGCCGCCATTCAGGGCGTGGTGGTATTTGCCAGCATCGCATTTTTCGCAACTACATTCCTCCTGACTTTCTACCTCCAAGGCGCGCTTCACCAGACACCCCTTGCCACTGGCCTCTTGCTACTGCCGCTTTCGATACCGCAAATGGTCGCAGCGCCACTCAGCGGGCGGCTAGCAGACAGAATCGGATTTGCCCGTCCGGTATTTACAGGCCTTATTATCGTTGCGCTGGCCGATTTACTGTTGAGCCTTCTCGGACCCCATCTGAACTACGCGCTGCTGATCCTTCCCCTGGCGCTAATGTCAGTTGGCAACGGCGTCTATTGGCCTCCGATGGTCAAAGGAACCATGCAGTCTGCGCCAAAAGAAGTGGCAGGAGCCGCGTCCGGTATGTTCTATACGCTGCGCAACGTGGGCTTTACGCTCTCGCTGACACTAGCGCTCCTCAGCGCAGAAAGCAGCCTGCCGGCCGCCACGGCCACGAAAGTGTTCCTTGGGATCGAGACGGCCATCTCAAGCTCTTCCGCCGCAGCCCTTTCGCATGGGATAGACATCACGTTCCGGCTCTTTGTGCTCTGCTATGTCGTTGCGCTTGCATTTTCGGTTCTTCTGCTCAAACCGCATAAGATGAAACTTGTTCAAACCGATACCGTTGGTGAAGCCCCTGTGGTATCCACTTGAGTCACTAATGCGGCCTTTCAACATCTCGCGCCGCATGGACAGCGAATCTAACGGGCTTACAAATCAAGAGGCCGTCTCAAGACAAGAACAGCCGTCAAGGACTTTTGCAATTATGCCTGCCTGGGCACTAGTCGGCGCAAAAAAGGCAGCCATCTCAACCAGTGAGCGAGCACTGGGAAGACGTCTCCGAATGCGTAAAAGGTAATTTGTCCACTTGCACCAGGAATACATGGAGAGGTGACGATGGTTAATACCAAGTGGGGTATTTGGTAAATCGTCGGCTGCTGCCATCTGTGCGGCACGGGCAAGCCGGCCAAGCCAGATCCCGACCGGAGCTCTTAGCGGATAGGAAACCTATGCAAAACGTCGCAGAAGTAAAAGATGGCTCTCCAGCATCGAGGACCAAAACACTCAGCCTCATTTCCTTCGGGCACTTCATAAACGACGGCATGGTGTTCTTCATTCCGGTAACCGCCGCTATCCTGGCCAAGGAACATGGGGCTCCTGCCGCGCTCATTACTGCGGTGCTTACTCTGTTCTACCTGGCAACCGCTCTTTTCGGACTTGTAGTAGGCAGGATCGCAGACATCGTCGGAAGAAGAGGGGTCCTGATCTCCCTGGGCATCTTCATCTTGTCTTTGGGTTTGGGGGGATTCTATCTGGCGCTTCTCGCCCCGCCCGGCCCTGGCGCCGACGCGCTGGCAATTCTTGCCGCGATAGTAGCGGGAGTCGGCAGCTCGTTCTACCACCCGCTGGGGGGCTCGGTGATCCAGCTCGCCTTCGACAAGCAGTCGATGGGCAGGGTGCTTGGCATAAACGGCGCATTCGGAAGCTTGGGCCGCGCACTCTATCCGTCGGTATTTTTCATTGTTGCCGCTTTCTCGATTACACAGACCAGCACCGTGGCGATCTTCGCGGCGGTCGGCGCGATCTCAGCAGGGATCATCGGATGGGGATTGGCAGAATCGGTCTCCAAAAAGCGGCGTGGGCATTCTACGTCCGTTGCGGTACCGTCCTCAAAAGGTTCAGGTGACATAACACAGAGCATGAAACCCAGTGCACAAAATGCGGTCTCTCACGGCGCATCATCAACTACAGGTAAGGACACGGCCAGCCAAAACGAGAGCGGAAAGCAATCAATGCGCAACGTGCTCAACGGAAGCGTAATCGCTCTTACGATCATCGCGTTCTTCAGGTCGATGGCCTTTATAGGAATTGTTTCATGGGTGCCCATCTATCTGACCACGCAGAAGCACTTTGGCGTTTCCTCCCACCTTGGCTACACGGTGACACTTATGTATGCGGGCGGAGTGGTGGGACAGCCTTTGTTCGGTCAACTGGTCGACCGCTTTGACAAGAGGCTCGTCCTCTCGCTCAACAGCCTCCTTTCCGCACTTTCGATTATCGCCTATATCGCAACGTCAGGCGCTGCATCAATGGTTGCGCTCGTCTTCTTTGGCTTTTTCACCTTCGCCGGATTCCCCCTTCTTCTTTCTCTCGTCTCTGATTACGTTCCAAAGGGCTCGTCCTCTACCGGAAACGCGCTTGTGTGGGGGCTCGGCTCGACCGGAGGCCAGGCGATGGGACCGCTCGTAGTGGGGCTTCTGACCTTTGGGTCGTATTCTCGGCTAACGACAGCCTTCGCTATCATGGCCGTCATTGCGGCTCTAACCGTGCTTGGAACCCCCTTGCTTGCGAAATCTGAGAATCGCACAAAGATGCCGCTGTTCGGTTGAGCGATTCAGCCCACGTAATCTGAGGCCGTGAGGGCTCTCCAAACACAATCTGCACATCGCAATGCGGAGCGGCACGCTCCGGCTGCTACTACGCACACTGTCCCTGCAGTGTTGTTCCTACGCGTGCCCCCTGCCGCTACAAGCTCCGAAACGCCGGTGCGCGTGAGAGCTGTATTGCGACGCATTCGTTGATTGCATCAGGGGTGTAGTGCGACACCGGGAATGCGGATCGCGATCCGACTGAAGATCCATCTTCTCAAGATCGGAAGTGTCCACAATTCTTGAGCGGGCAATTCAAGAAGTCCAGCGTAAACCAGGTCGGACACACAACTCTCCACACAGCTCATTTCATTCCAACGGATTCTGAGAGCTTCTTTGCAAAAGAAAAACATAGATGGGTTGCAATCCCCATTCCTATTCCTGCGACGGCGACAAAATTGCCGTCGGAGAAAGGCGCTATATGACCACATTGGTTCGCCTCTTCCCGGAAGCAAGTCCTACAAAACTGTAAGGCTGCAGGTTTCGACCTCGCTTTCAACCTTGGCAATTTCTGGCGCGGCCTTGCTACCTAGTTCGCCAGCCTTTGCGCAGTCGTCCAACACGGTGACGGCAACTGTTCCTGTCGGCAGTCACCCAACCGGAGTTGCGTTCGGCTCGGCGAACAATGACATCTATGTCACGAATCGATACTCCGAAGCTGCTTCGGTCATGGCTACCCAGGTGGCCAAAGACCTGGCTATTGCCGCGCCGGCATATCTGACGGTATACGCCACAAGCTCTTCGGGCACTATGATCAAGTATTTTCTACCTGTGGTGAGCGACCCAGATGACGCAACTCTGCCTGTAGCTACACGCTCGCAGCCATCTGGTTCCGTATTTCCAGTGGGCGTGAGCACTGTGAACTGTTCGGTGAAAAGCTGCGACGACACTCGCAGTACAGTAGCAACAAGTTTCACAATTGACGTTCTTGGAGTGAAAAGCCAAATACGAAACCTGGAGTCTTATGCGATAGGTGTCGGACCTGCAAAAAGCCTCTCAAGCAGGATTCGTTCGGCACTTTCCGATCTCAACTCCGGCAATCCAAAACGTGCGAAGTCGGCACTTCTGAGCTTCGTCCATGAAGTCAGCGCGCAATCCGGCAAATAGAAAAGCAAGGCCAAGACGAGCGTCCTGAGCGCAGATGCCCAGCAGATCATAAGCGTCCTGGGCTAGCCAAATCTTTTCACCGAATCTCTCGTCCGGTGCAGTTCCTGCGTCTGGACGAGAGACCGAATCTTTTGGCACGTCTTTCAAAGAAGAGCCGGCGAGCCGCTTAACCTGGAGAAATCAATGGGAGGACCATATAACGTGGCTCGCATATTGTGATCGGCAAATCGTCGCGACGTGTGATTGGGTTGCTTGATCACCCCTATCACACTGAAGTCATGCCTTGCCTCTCGACGGGACATATCATTTCCTGCAATTGTGATAACTACCGCAATGTAGGCGCCTTGGGACGCTCGGTATTTACAAACTTCTTGACGCTAGAGGCCCATCCCCTGAAAAAGCTCCTCGATAGTTATGGGAGAGTTTTCGTTCTCGTTGATAGACACATGGACCGTGTAGGCATCGGTCAGAACTGTCCCATCAGCTCCCTGCGTCACATGCTTGATCCTGATGCTGGTAGTGCCGATGTCGGTCACGTATGAGGTTACCGTTACGACGTCGTCCAACCCGAAAGGCTTCTTATACTCACAATGAGCGGAGATCACCGGAAGGGCGAAGCCGTTGGCGAGCATGTTGCTGAGCGAGATGCCAAGCTTGTGAAACAGCTGGATCTCGTTTCTGTCAATGAAGGAAAATATAGAAGCAAAATGTATTCTTGAGACGTCTACATCCTGCATCGATATGTGAATAGTCGACTCCACCTTGGTAGTTTCGAGCCGCTCTCTCCACGTCATTGTCTGCTCTTTCAATTCATTCATATTCGCGCTTTCTAAAGTACTTTTCCCTGAGAATCTCCACTATACCGGACTGACCGCTTTACATCCTGCCGTTACGCCGTTCACCTGCCATGCTCTGGCGCTAATGCAGGGGCGAACAACACGCCGTCGAACTTTGCGGCCTTATACATCCGCGGCTCAAGCGGCTCATTTCAAAACGATCGAATCCTGTTTCACAAGCTTCTTACACCACTTACAACTTGCGGATCTGGAAAAAGATTTCCAAATCAAACAAACTTCCTTGAAAGCCCTCGTCAATCGACCGATAGGACACGCTGGCACCTAAGTTCCCTGGCAGCGTTTCTTTGCCAGCAACTGCAGATTCTTGGCCTGCGACAAGAATCAAGGTCAAAGTCAGGTTGACAATGACGAGGCCCTTTTCGGCGGTCTTTTCTGCATGGATTCGATGAATAGGGATTTGGATTTACTCCCGCGCGCCCCGTCGTAAGAACGAATATTGGATTCGACCTGGCACCTCAGGTTTCACTCTTCGCGAGCTGGATTTTGGACGATCCGGGATTTGCCGCCTCGTCAAAAAAGGACATTTGCCAACTCAGAGTTTTGCTAAAGCTCTTCGCGAACATTCGCGTCGCCAGTCCGTCGTTTCAATGTGGCTCTTTGGGACAAGCTATGCGACGGCTTTACCGTGGCGCCAATGTTCACCTTCACGGCCGACGATGTCGCTACCACGTATCAATCGGCTCAAGCACTATCTAGACTCAAAGCTTTGCCGTTTCGAGGAAAATGCGAACAGAAGAAACGGGCGAAAACTCTTATGCGGTCGAAGTAAATTCGATCCGTTCAGCAGCTAACCTGCTCAATCAATAGTATCATTTGTATGCGGGTGGATACAATGAAAGTTGGTCGAATGCCCAATAAGCGCAACGGGTCGACGATGGATTTCGCTTATGAAGCCATCAAAGCCGCAATCCTGAACGGCCAGTATTCTGCTGGGGCTCGGCTCACAGAAGAGGACCTGGCAAAGACACTCGAGATTAGCCGCACACCGGTCAGAGAAGCTTTGCATCTTCTCGAGTCCGAACTGCTAGTGGAAACAGTTCCACGCGTTGGTCTTGTAGTTCCAGCGATCTCGATGGTCGATCTCGAGGAGATCTTCGAGGTTCGCTGGCTGGTTGACGGTTACTCAGCGCGCCTTGCGGCAAAGCGGATCTCGAAGGGTGAGCTGGCGACTTTGGAGGCCCTGCAGAAACGAATTGTCGAGGCCGCCGCGAACAAGGACAGCGCTGCTATGGGTCGCACCAACCTGCTGTTTCATCGAAAAATACTTGAGGCGACGCAAAATCGCCGTCTAATCGCATTCAGCAAAAGCATCGCAGATATCATCCAGCTGGCGATACAACAAACCACTTTGGACGGAGCCGAGTCGCGAATCATAGCCGAGCACAGCCGGATCCTTGAAGCGCTACTAGCGGAAGACCCGGATGCGGCTGAGGCTGCCGCCAGAGCGCACGTGGAGGCTGGCCTCGAATTCCACAGGCGGTACTTGGCGGAAACGACTCCACACAACGCGTAATTTTGAGGGTGAATCTTCCAGCCGGCAGACCTCATCGCGCAGAGCCCATTTTGAGAAGCCAAAGGCTCGGTGTTCGACATGACGAGTTAGGTAATCCGTCCTCCCAGTAGGGACTCTATGACTGCTTGATCCTCGAGCGCATCACCGATTGCACCCCGAAAGATGCGCTGACCCTGCTCCATCACTACCACCTCTGTACAGACTTTTGAGATGAAATCCATGTCATGCTCGACCAGAATGATCGTCAAATTCGTCGAGGTAAGCTGGGAGATCAGCCCGGCAAGATCGTTGCGTTCCTCCTCGTTCAGCCCTGCGGCCGGTTCGTCCAAAAGAAGGACCCTCGGTTGCTGGGCGACGGCTCGGGCGATATCGGCCTGCTTCGCCAATCCGTACGGTAGATCTCCCACCAACGTATTGGCATGCTCGGTAAGGCCCAGCAATGCTATTGAATCCAAAGCCGCCTTGCGCGATTCTTTTTCCAAAGCGCGCAGGAACGGAATGCCTATCCCAAAATAGAGCATGCTTGATCTCGTGATAGCCTGGCGCCCTAGCATCGCAAGATCCACGACCTTCAGATCCAGGGGAATCTCAATATGTTGGAATGTTCGTGCAATCCCGCGGCGCGTTACTTTATGGGGAGAGAGACGAGTAATCTCCTCCCGATCCAGGTAGATGCTGCCAGAGTGGGGAGAGTAGATTCCGCTCACACAGTTCAAAAGGCTGGTCTTACCCGATCCATTCGAGCCGACTATTCCAAGCACGCCGCCTGGCGAAACGTCAAAACTGACATCCGAAAGCACGGTCAGGCCGCCAAAAGACAGGCACAACCGGTCGACGCGGAGTGCGGAACCTTTTACCTCCAGCTCATTGCTCACGGGCGTTTCCTTTGAACGATCCGCTCCACTTGCTTCCCAAAAACGTCGAAAGAATTCCATCGCCGGCCAGCAAAGTTTCCTTGGTGCCGCTCGCCACTTGCCTTCCACTTTCAAGAACATGGATTGTATTCGAAAACTCAAGCGCGACCGCGACACTCTGCTCGGCGGCAAGGATCGGAATGCCAGCTGAGGCGATCTTGGTCAAAGAAGTAACCATTGAGGCGATAACCGCAGGTGAAAGACCAAGGGTAAGCTCATCGACAATCATCAGTTTTGGACCCATGCACAGCGCGGATGCTAACGCCAGCATCTGGCGCTGACCCCCGGAGAGGTAACCGCCTTTTCGATTCAAATGATTTCTAAGATCCGGAAAGACCGAAAGAGCCATCTCCCGCAGATCTCCCGAGCCTCTCCTATTATTCCGGCCGACTCCAACTTGGAGATTCTCGAAGACGGTCAGATCGGTAAAGATCTTTTCCCGTTCAGGCACCATCACCAACCCTGCCCGCGACCGGTCCCAGGGTGCCAAATCACCGATATCGCGGCCCAGGAATTTGATCTTGCCCTTTGACGCCTTTGCTGCGTCTCTCTTGAGCAAGCCGGCTATGCCCCGCAACGTGGAGGTCTTGCCGGCTCCATTGGGACCCACCAAGGTCACAATCTGGCTCGGCCATACCTGCAAGGACACGCCCTGCACCCCAATACCGCCGCCTTTATAGATGACACTTAGCTCCTCGACCGACAAAATCGGCTTTCCAACCCCGGCTGGAACGCTCCCTTGCAAACCGCCACCGTTGCTCGAGTTCAAGGTATCCGCCCTCTCGCCGCGATCTATCTCATCTGAACTGTCGGCACGCCCCAACACTTGCTCACCTCACTGCGGCGACGGCTTCGGCCGCGGACGATTTCCTACGTTTGATCTTCGCAAGGCTGGCAATTCCTGCAGGCCGAAAGAACAGAAAGACAAGTATCGCCAATCCATAGACGGCGGTTTCCAATGAAGACAAATTTCTTTGTGCAAACCCGCCCAGGGTGCCGCTAAAAGTCGACGCGCCCGCTTGCATGAGAAATGGAATCATAGTTACGACAAAAGCTCCGATTATCGAACCCCAAATTGACGCCAGGCCCCCTATCAGAATCATGGCTACATAAGAGACCGTTAGTGTCAACGAATAATATCCATTGCTCACGTCCTGCATGAAGTATGCTCCCAGTCCGCCGGCCAGCCCGATGATTGCCGAGGACAGAGCAAAAACGGACAGCTTCGTCATTGTGACGTTCACTCCCACCACGGAAGCTGCCGCTTCATTGCGCCTCAGCGCGGCGAACGCTCTGCCGGGCTGCCCGCGAACGATATTCCATACAAACAGGGAAACAAGCACTAATACCACCAGCAGCACCATGAACCACACCTTCTCGCTGGCGATCTGCCACGGCCCCAGCTTGGCGGTCGGAACAAAATGGCCGGCGATAGCCCCGCTGCTCGTGTCATATTGATTCGCGGCAAAGGCGACCACGAACTGAAGGGCCAGGGTGGAAAAGATCAAATAAAGGCCCGAAAGCCGCAAAGAAGGCAGTCCTATAGCAAAACCAACTATGGAAGCCGCGGCTGCGCCCGCAAAAATTGGAAGCGGAAAAGGCATCGACTTGTCCAGCAAAACTACCGAATAGGCACCGATGGCTAGAAATGCGGCATTGCCCACTGATATCAGACCGGCGTAACCGGTCAGCAGATTCAGCCCGATAGCACCTATGGCCGCGAGGATCGCGATATCAGCGTCATACACGTAAGCGCTGGAGCTGATCTGGGAAAAGACGATCACCAACAAAATGACTGCTACGCCGGCAATCTTAGAGTAGTGCTCCCCGCCATAACGCAAGAGTTGCCGCTGCGTTTGCTGACCAGACGCTTGTGACAGCGTTTCGCTCTTCATAGGCGGGCTATCTCCCTGCTTCCGAACAATCCGGTGGGAGAGATGATCAACACCAAAAGGAGCACGAGGTAGCCAACCACATCTGAATAACGCCCTCCAAGGTAGCTAACCGCAAATCCCTGGATTTCAGCTAAGATCACCGAACCGATCAGAGCGCCCCCAACTGAATCAAGGCCGCCCAGGATCACCGCCGGGAATGCCGCAAAACCGAGCGCGTTCCCGGCACTTGGCGCCAAACCGTTTGTCGCGCCGTAAATTACCCCTGCCAAACCGGCGCCCGCAGTAGCGATTGCCCATGTCATAGCGGCCAACGTGGAGACATTGATGCCACGATATGTCGCAAGCAAAGGATTCTCCGCCGCCGCCCTCATGTGAGAGCCAAATCTAGACCACTTGAGAAGAACGCCGAAGGCGGTCAAAACCGCGGCGACGCTTATGACAACCGCAATGTCCAGCGCAGTTATGCTCACGCCCTCAGGAAAGTGGAGGATTGTCTTCGCACCCGGCACGTTGACGAATCGCGTGGCGCCGCCCCAAAGGATGAGATCGAGCGCCCCCAGAATAATGTTCAACGCAATCGTCAACATAACCAGCAAGATGGCAGTTTCGCCGAGCAACGGCCTCAGCATCAAAGAATAAATGGATGCCCCGAGCAACATCGAAGCCACCACACTCAATACCACAGCCGGCCAGAAGGGTACGTGCGCCGATACAGCAATGCTGTAGAACAGGTACCCTCCCAAAAGAGCCAGCGTTCCCTGAGCGAAATTCAGCACCCGAGTACCTCGATACACGATTACGAAGCCAACGCCAATCAGCGCGTAAAGCGCCGCCGTCGGTAGCTGGCCTACGAACGTCTGGAGTGCCAGGTGCATTGAAGACAACCTCCGCTATCTCATTCTTCGAATTCTACGGGATATTTCCTCTTGGAATCCGGCCGAAGCCTAGGAACCAATCGGCAATAGCCCGGAGACGGCCGCGGGCTGAGACAGCGAAGTGTCCCAGTGCCAGAATCGGATTTCGTGAATGCCTACGTGGCTGCTCGAAGAATAACTCCAGTTGCCATAAGTCAGGCCTCCGGTATTGAGGTTTAGGGAGCTCAACACCGTTGACAGCTTTTGGCCGGAACACGGATAGCCACACTGCGACAAGGCGTGCCCAAGCACCCAGGCCTGAATATAACCGTTTATAAAGAATCCGGTGTTCGGATCGTCCGACGCCGCCTTTGCAGCCGCCACGAACTTCGTAAACTCGGGTCCTGGGCTCGGCTGACCAGCGACGTCATATGGGAATGCCCTGATCACGTAGAAGTTGGGATCGGCCAAAGTCTTGAGGGTCGAATAAGCGCTGCCGCCGTCGTAATTGACGATGGGTCCTGTGAAACCCTGCTGCCGCAATGCCTGAACAGCACTGATAACCCAAGGCTCAGGCAAGGCCATTATCACTAGATTCGGGTTGGCTGCAGCCACAGCCGTCGATTCGGGAGCAGCCGTGGTAGCCGACATCGGCACCTGCTGATAGTTGACCATTTGCCAACCTTTGGCCTTTATCAGCTGCTCGGTCTTCGCGACGTAATTCGCGTTGTCCGCCACCTGCAAGGACATTATCCCAACTTTCACGGGCGAAGACCCAGCCACGGTCGCAGCAAAATTCACCACTGGCGCGGCTTCCGCTCCAATGACAACGTCACCCGCAAACATGTAGGGATTGGGAGGCGAAACCAAGCTCGTCGTAATCCCTTGTGATATCGTTGGCGTCTTGCTGGCCTCTAATACTGGAGCCGCTGCAACCAAAACCGTAGATAGAAACACCAATTCCGCATTTACATGATCAATCTGCGTAAGCTGCTTGGTGTTGGCTACTCCATTGGTCGGGTTTGAGCCGTCATCCAGGGCAATCAGCTTAACTTTATGCCCGTTGATGCCTCCGTGATCATTCACATATGAAAAATATGCCTGGTAGCCGTTCCTGAGAGCGCCTCCCACTGCTGCTGCCGGACCGGATAGATCGCCCGTGGATCCCACCACATATGTCCCGCTTACCGCCGAACTGGAAGTCGTGCCCGTCGATGACGAGCTGCTCCCGCAAGCCGCCATCAACAATCCTGCAACCGCCAATCCGGTAGAAGTCAAGCCCAAGGCGCGACGCCGCTTGACCCTAACTGCTCCCCCACCTCCTAATTGAGGTGAAGCTTTCCGTAAATCTATG
Organism: Actinomycetota bacterium; assembly: GCA_027318945.1. GTDB lineage: Bacteria > Actinomycetota > Acidimicrobiia > Acidimicrobiales > Acidimicrobiaceae > SCQM01. Next base: position 14,323 of record DAHVOF010000085.1, read on the forward strand.
TTCATATCTACTCCTTTATTTGGTAGACACCCCTGCTAAACCCTGATATCACAATTCATCAAGTCACCCAATTCACGTGCAATCAGCCCCACTCTTTGCAAACACTCCTATGCTCTAATGGTTTCTATCTCCTAAATCTCTTCCCGCATCAGGTTTCCCGCGTGCCGCGGCCTGCTCCGAAACCGTTTCATTGGTGATAAACCCTTCTGCATCCAAACCGGACGGCATTCACATCCATCGTCCTCACTTCACCAATATGTTGACGGTGCAGGCTGTGCCTTCCACGCCCTGGGCCTTGCCGCCCCTGCAGTGGGCTATTCCAACCTTGGGGCTTTTGATCTGGCGTTCTTTGGCGTCGCCTCGAAGCTGGCGGACCAGCTCCACCACTTGTGCGACACCTGTTGCTCCCAGCGGGTGTCCCTTGCCCAGAAGTCCGCCTGAGGCGTTGACTGGGAAGGTCCCGTCTATGTCCATCTCCCCTTTGACCACCCTTGAGACGTACTCGCCGTGGGGGATGAGGCCCATGCCCTCTACCCGAAGGGCCTCGGCTATCGAAAAGCAGTCGTGGACCTCTGCGAAGTCGATCTCTTCGGGGCCTATGCCGGCCTGGGCGTAGGCGGCCTCTGCGGTGCGCCAGGTTAGGTCCTCTACTGTCATGTCAACAAGTCCAACCTCTGTGCGGCCGCTTCTAAGGGATGTGGCTGCAAGCCTTATGGCTCTATTTGAGCCGTACTGCGATAGCTTGGAGCGGCTTATGAGCACCACCGCTGCAGCGCCGTCTGAGATGGGGGCGCACTCGTGCAGCCTGAGCGGGTCGGCTATGAGCCTGCCTGCTGCGACCTCTTCTAAGGTGACGGGCTTCTTGAAGTGCGACAAGGGGTTCATAGCGGCGTTCTTTTTGTTCTTCACAGCTATGTGGGCTATGTCTGAAGGGGTGACGCCGTACTGGAGCATGTAGCGCTGGGCTCTCATGGCGTATATGCCGGGCATGGTGAGGCCGATCTGGGCCTCTATGTCGGTGGGGTCCGGAGCCAGCGCTCCTCTGAACATAGAGCTGAGATGCTCTACTCCCAATGCGAGCACCACGTCGTATGCTCCGGCCCTTATGGACATGGCGGCATCCCAGATGGCTGTGGACCCCGAAGAGCAGGCATTCTCGACATTGGCTATGGGCAGCCCCGAAAGCCCTGCGGCATAAAGGGCTCTCTGACCCATGGCCATGCCCTGATAGACGTGTCCCACCCAGGCGGCCTCTATGTCTTTTCTGCTCACTCCTGCGTCTTTGAGAGCCAGGCCTATGGCCTCTGATCCCAAATCGGCGGCGCTGCGATCAGGATGCCTGCCGAAAGGGGTCATCCCTATGCCAAGCACATATACGTCATCCATATGCTCCTCCTTGTAAAGATCGTTCAAGCCTGTCGGCTCTGTGCATGCGGTAGCAGGACCAGGGCTCCATCTATTAGCCTCGGGCCGGGGGCCAGCACTATCTCGGCCTCGGCGCCTATCACAGGGGTTCCATCTCCGAGATATGGAAGCAGCACCCGCACGTCTTGGGGGAAATCTATGTACACCATGGCGTAGGGGGCTTCGAACTCAGGGGTGGACTGCCTTATCACGGTGTAGGTGTAGATGATCCCGTGGTCCGCTAGAGCCAGCTCTTCTAGGCCTTCTGTGCCATCGGCTGGGCAGATGGTCCTCGAGGGGAAAAAGGCGGCAGAGCAGCTGGGGCATCTAGAGCCGAGAAGGTGCACCTTGCCCTGGCTCTGGCGGTACTGCATGATCTCTGGCGCAGAGGGGGACTCTATGTCTGGCATTGATCTCTCCATATCTACTAGTAGGCTCCGATGCTTCTTCCGCCGCAGACGTACATGACCTGGCCGGTGATGTACCAGGAGTCGTCGTCGGCGAAGAAGGCAACAGCGTGGGCGATCTGTTCTGGGCCCCCAACCCTTCCTATGGGCACCGTCTTTGTGAGCTTGTCCTGGGTCTCAGGAGACAGGCTTCTGAACAGGGCGGTGTCGACGAGGCCCGGGGCCACTGCATTGGCGGTTATCTGGTACTTGGCGAACTCGAGGGCCAAGGTGCGGGTGAGCGAGACCACCCCTCCTTTGGAAGCTGAGTAGTTGGCCTGTCCAGCCCCGCCCAGCCAGGCGCGGGAGCCGATGTTTACGATCCTGCCGTAGCCGGAGTCCATCATGTGCTTGGCTGCCGCCTGGGTGGTGAGGAACTGGGACTTCAGGTTTATCCTTATAACCTCGTCCCAATCCTCCTCGCTCATCTTGATGAGCCACTTGTCCCTGGCGATACCGGCGTTGTTGACCAAGATGTCTATGCGGCCAAAGCGCTCCAAGGCGTGATCTATCAGCCCTTGGGCGCCTTCTTTTTTGGACACGTCGCCACAGAACCCGCTCACCTCGTAGCCCTTGGAGCCGAGCTCATCTGATACAGAAGAGACCCTGTCGGGGTCTATGTCGTTTATCACTACACGAGCAGCGCCCTCTGCGAGCCTCTCGGCTATGGACAGGCCGATTCCCTGTCCCGAACCTGTCACCACGGCTACGCGGTCATTGATGCCCATCTATCACCTTCCTATGAACTTCGGTGGACGCTTCTCTACGAACGCTCTCATGCCTTCCTCGCGATCCTTGGTGTTGCGCAGGAAAGCGTGGCAGAGCTCTTCGAACTCGAGCCCGCTCGCGAGATCGGTGCTCATGGCCACGTAGATGCTGCGCTTGATGCGGTCTATGGACAAAGGGGCCTTGGAGGCTATCTTCTCTGCCAGCTCTGTGGCTTGGGCAACTGCGGCGCCCTCAGGGACCACCTTTTGGACCATGCCCAGACGGTAGGCCTCCTGGGCGTCTATGCGGTCACAGCTGAACATGAGCTCCATGGCAACCGCTGGTCCCACGAGCCGTGTCAGGCGCTGGGTGCCTCCTGCTCCTGGCATGGAGCCAACGTTGGCCTCTGGGAAGCCGAAGCGGGCTGTTGTGTCTGCGATCCTTATGTCACAGGCCAGGGCCAGCTCTAACCCTCCTCCTAGGACGTATCCTGCCAGAGCGGCAATCACTGGCTTTGAGAGCTTGGCCATCAAGGAGAAGAGGTCTCTTATGATCCTGCCCATGGGATCCGCCACGCCTCCGGAGTCGTACTCCGCCACCCTTGCTTTTAGATCAGCTCCGACGGAGAAGGCCTTGGGCTGGCCGGAGATGACAACGGCGCGGACCTCCTGATCGAGGCCGTGGGCTTCTAAGAGCTCGCCCAGCTCTGCGAGCATCTGCGGGGTCAGGGCGTTGAGAGCCTCCGGGCGGTTTATGGATATCTGAGCCACGCCGTTTGAGATAGACGAGCCAATAAGTTCAGACAAAGCGCAAGTACCTCCAAAGCATTGTTATGCGGGAACGGGATTCATCAGCCATCTTCGGCCTCTTGGTAGCCGAGCTGCTCCACTACCTGGGAGCTGATCCATGACTCGCAAACGTCAAGGGGGACTTTCGCTATCTCGGTCAGGATCTCTACGGTGTTCTCACCTGGAAGCGGAGCAGCTCTGGCAGCTCTGGGGGGAGTGCGCGACAGCCGGGCGGCCATCCCTACCCCTGGGGTGGGACCAAGAGCGGGATGGGAGAGCGATGGGAAGCGGTCGGAGGTGACCAGGTGGCTTTCTTTACAGAGAGAGTCGTAGTCGTAGATCTTGGCGCAGACCACGTCTGAGTCTTCGAGCCTTTTCACCCAGTAGTCGGTGGGGGCTCCCTCGAATATCCGGCTCAGCTCAAAGAAGAGCTCTTTTCTGTTTGCCACCCTGAGTGCTATGTCACAGAAGCGGGGATCATCGGCCAGCGAGGGGCGGTCTATGGCCTGGGTGAACTTGAGCCAGCGGTCTGGCCAGTAGGCGGCGACCATGATGTAGCCGTCCTTGGTGGGGAAGGCCTCGTTGGGGGCGGCGTAGGGGGCGGCGCTGCCTTGTTTTCCCGGAGAGGACCCGCTGGCTAAGAACATGGACAAAGGCACGGTCTGGAACATCAACATGGCGTCCAACAAAGAGAGGTCCACCCTCTGGCCAAGGCCGCTGCGGTTGCGCTCCAGGAGAGCCAGCAGTATCCCCTGGGCGGCCAAAAAGCCCCCTACGGTGTCTGCGGCTGGAACGCCGACTTTGACCGGGGCCCCTTGGGGCTCTCCGGTAACGCTCATGATCCCAGAGATGGCCTGGACTATGCCGTCCACTCCGGGCTTGTCCTTCCAGGGGCCGTCTTGGCCGAAGGCTGTTATAGAGCACCAGATGATGCCGGGGTGTTTTACAGAGAGGCTCTCGTAGCTGAAGCCGAAGCGTTCCAGAACGCCGGGGCGGAAGCTTTCAACCACGACGTCTGCCGATTCTGAGAGCTTTTCGAGCACCTCTGCGCCTTTGGGATGCTTTAGGTCCACAACGATGGAACGCTTGTCTCGATTCATACCCAGATAAGCCGCCGCCTGATCTTTTATGAAGGGGGGGCCGAGCTTTCTGCCCCATTCTCCTCCAGGGGGATCCACCTTTATGACCTCAGCCCCGTACTGGGCTAAGACCATGGTGGCTATAGGGCCTGCGGCACCTTGGGAGAGATCGAGAATCGTGGTTCCATCGAGAGGGGGCTGCACTAGCCGGCTCCTCTCCCTGCCGCCTTTGCCAAGGATCCGCCTGTGCCGCCGGATAGAGCCGAATGGGAATCCAAGATTCGCCAGTTCAGGGAATGGGAGGCACGCGGCTGCAAATCGATAAAGGTTGCAATAGCTCGCCCTCTCAAGCAGTTTCCGCCCCCAACAGTGGCACCCTCTTCGCGCGCCAAGGGCCCCCAGAGAACACTCCCGATAATGAACGATCCACTTGAAGTCGAACTCAAATCGAAACTGGATCTCCAGATTCCGGGCAAGGCCTCACGTAAACCCATGGCATCTGCGACGCCAAAATTCGGCCCGCAAACGACACTCTTCGATCCACGAATCAATTCGACCCCTCCAACTGCAAGTGCTCCGCTCCCATCCCAATCCAATTCCGGGAATCCAAGGAGCATTCATACCGGAAGGCTGCTGACCCTGTACCCGCTCTAAAAATTTCGAATAACAGCATCGCAAATCCCACATGTAATACTGTTGCATTCGTTTGTATACAGTATCATACAATCATTGGGCTCGCAAAATATTAATGCGATATAGGCCACATAAATGGACGCAGATCCTTACGAACTTGCAACTGCCAACCGGTATTTTCAACACATCGCTTCTAGCGATGGCCAGCAAATTTACCCGTTGCACGATTCCGACAGACAGCGCATGCTCTCCATCACAGCTCACGTCCTATGTGCAGCTTTCAAAGCGCACAAACCAATGTGGTTTCCACTTTGAACCGATCCAAGTCAACAACGCCTACCCAGATCGAGCCGCTCAGCCGTTCCATTAATTCGAGAGTTGACTGTTGCGGTTCGGCATGCGGATTACCCGCGGGTATCTGTCCCGGCGACTTCACACTCGACTATTTCCACTACCGAAAGTGTCGGCGGGCTTCGACAGCTGAGTGAGAAGTTACTCCCTTCGACACAGCTGCTTCTGGCGACTTCATGTCGAACGATGCCTGGCAGACCGGAAGGCTATTCGGTCACAATTAGCGACCCTTTTCTAGTGGGTTTGAAATGTCCTATCAACGACCATCCACCAGCTCAGAGGGCACTATATCTTTCCGGGCCAGCTTTTGTGGAGATTATTTCCGGTAATTCTCGGCTTATAACGCCCGAACTACGGACACAGGTGTTTCAACGTTTCGGACCAATAGGTTTGAACCCATTAGAGGCGAGTGCACGCTGCTACAGCTTCTGCGTGATCAGCCGCAATCTCAACGCCTAATCTGACAAGTTCCACGACACGAGGATCGTCGACCTTGTAGTAAGTAAAGTGTCCTTCGCGTCTCGAAGTAATGAGACCGCAGTTCACTAGGCATAGAAGGTGGGTCGAAACCCGGCTTTGTGCCAAACCTAATAAGGCCACACATTCGGTGCCAGTGTGCTCACCATCGACCAAAAATTCAACAAGAGCTAGCCGACTTGGATCGCTTACCGCCTGGAAAAATTTTGCGAGAATCGTTCTTCCAGCAATGTTCGTGGGAATTAGCGGGGCTTCGCCCTCAAGAAGATCTGACATATGGCCTCAATTCATTGTCTCTCAAAATTCTAAGAGATACCAAGGCATTGGCATTCATTGAGCTGATCGATTTCAGCCTTATATACGCAATTACGGATATATTGATGTATACTTTACCTTGTTAGCTATTCCAACCCGTCGCCAAGGAGGAGTACTATGACGGACTCCCGATACAGCGTCCTCGAGGTACGCGGAATGACCTGCGATGACTGTGCAGCGCACGTGACTTCAGCTCTTGAGAGGGCGGGCGCAAAGGACGTTTCTGTGGCGTGGCAGGATGGAGAGGCAAAGTTTTCTTGGCCCTTGGAAATACCTGAGGCAGCTTTGCGCGCCGAGGTGAGTAGCGCTGGTTATCAGCCTGGGTTCCTTAGAGTTTTGGATGATTCAAGCAAACTACCCGGGGATTCCGAAGCGGATTATGACCTGCTCGTCATAGGTGCTGGATCTGCAGCTTTCGCAGCCGCCATCAAAGCGACTGAGGCAGGCTACCGTGTTGCGTTGGTCGAGCAGGGTACTCTCGGTGGAACCTGTGTAAATGTCGGATGTGTGCCGTCCAAGGCACTATTGAGGGCTGGCGAGGCCGCTTGGTCTACAGAACATCATCCTTTCCAAGGTGTAAAAGCAATACTTGAATCGGTCAATTTGGCCAAAGTGGTCACTCAAAAAGATCAGCTGGTAAATACGCTTCGTCAGGTCAAGTACGCTGATCTGGTAGAAGATTACGGCTTTACCGTTATAGACGGGCACGCCCGTTTTAGCGGAGAAAGTACCGTTGAAGTCGACGGAAAGCGGATAACTGCTTTAAAGATTCTGATCGCCACCGGAGCGTCTCCTAGCATACCTCCGATTCCCGGACTAGGTGAATCTGGGTATTTGACCTCCACGACTGCGCTCGAACTCGAGGCGGTGCCTGATTCAATAGCGGTCATTGGTGCCAATGCCATAGGTCTCGAACTTGGCCAGTTTTTTCTTCACCTCGGTTCAAAGGTGACTTTCATCGACGTCGCAGATCGAATCGCGCCTTTTGAAGAGCCGGAAATATCTGAGGCGATGAGACAACTATTAACTTCGCAGGGAGCGACAATCTATACTTCAGCGAACGTTACTGCCATAGCATTAGCAGATGAGCGACGCGTCATCCACCTCAATGTCGGCACCGAAGCACAGGATGTTGTTGTCGATGAGATACTGGTTGCCACGGGGCGCCGTCCAAATACTGAGGATCTCGGTCTTGCGGAAGCCGGGATTCAGACCGACGCCAGAGGCGCTATCGAAGTTGACGACCAGCTGCGAACCACCAATCGCAATGTCTACGCAGCTGGCGACGTCACAGGCGCGCCGCAATTCGTGTACGTTTCAGCTTACGAAGGTGCCTTGGCAGTAGATAATGCGCTCTTGGGAACTGTTAGAGCCATTGATTTCAGGGGGCTTCCAAAAGTTACGTTCACGTCTCCCCAATTAGCATCAGCCGGACTCACGGAATCACAGGCTCGAGAAGCAGGATTCGAAGTCGTGACGTCGATTCTTCCAATTGATGCGATTCCCAGGGCTCTGGTCAATCATGACACTGCTGGCCTTTTCAAGCTTGTAGCAGAGGTCAAGACTGGAAAGTTATTGGGAGCGTCGATCATGGCGGACGGTGCTGCCGAGGTGATCCAGTCGGCGGTGCTAGCTATCAAATACGGCATTTCCATCGAGGACTTGGCGTCTACTTTCCATCCATACTTGACCATGGCCGAAGGTCTGAAGCTCGCCGCGCAAACCTTCACTAGGGACGTGCACAAACTTTCGTGTTGTGCCGCCTAGCGCGTGGAAGAGAGCAGAAAGGCCCTACGGAAGGGGTCCTGATTCCTCGTGCCCGATTGTCCTCGACGAACAACCACGGCGCATTCTGGGCAGTTGCAGAAGTTGGAGGTGCTGCGAGACCGCGAACGCCGGCCAGTCCTCCCGTGAGGAGATGTGTGCAATAGAATAATGTTGCTCTCGGAAACACGTGGTGGAGTCACAATGATTGCCAGCACCGCTAGGTATTCGACGGGCGGTCGCTCAGACGGTTTTCGTTCCGCATCGCGATCCCAGTATTCCTGATCTCCCAACGAGTTGTCGCCGAGAGCAGCCAACCCTGATTCGGCATAAAGCGAAAATTTCGGTCTTTTACCAACACGCTTGAAAAGACGACGCCACTACTGAGTATTATCTATAGTGACTAGTAATCAGTAATTATGGAAACATGGAGGCTGGCTTGAACTCCGCCCCAAAACAACGGACACAACACGCTGAAACAGACGAATTGTCTGATGAGCTAGGCGAGCTTGTGACCACTGTCGCCAGACGACTTAGGCGCAACTCCAAACTGAGACTGTCAACCTTGGGCATCTCCTTCTCTCAAGCGCATGTTCTTCGAACTCTGGCCCGGGCTTCTGCGCCGATGCGGATGTCGGAGATCGCCCGAGCGATCGAAATCGTGCCCCGCGCTGTAACGGCCATTGTCGAAGCACTCGAGTCAAAAGGGCTAGTGCGGCGTGAAATAGACACGCAAGACCGCAGGTTCGTGATAGTGGTCCTCACTTCGACAGCTCAAGGACTGCTTTCCGAACTTGCCAGGGCGAGAAGCGAAGCCTCTGCCATCATGTTTGGAAATATGGACAAAGACACGAAAAAAGCCCTACTTGAAAACCTCTCCTCTCTGATAGCCGCCACAGAGCACATATCGCCATCAGGCAGATACGAACCCGAAAAGAATGACGGCGGTGAAACACCATGATGAGGCCGGGCGGCATGGTCGGCGGCGGCATGGGAATGGGCCGCGGAGGTTCATTCCGATCCCTATTCCGGGATCGATCAGTGACAGAAATGAGCGTTTCAAAGGGAACCTTCCGGCGGATACTCGGCTATTTGCATCCCTATCGCAAACGGCTGGCCATCTTTTTGACCCTCCTCGTTTTCGACTCGCTCATCACGGTCGCTAATCCACTGATCTATCGCGAGATCATTGACCGCGGCATTCTCGGAAAGAATGTGCATCTCATTATCTTCTTGGCGATAGCCGTGGGCGGCTTGGCAATTTTGGACTCAGCACTCGCGCTCGGCGAACAATTGAACTCCGCAAAGATAGGCCAGGGCATAGTCTTCGACCTCAGGACCAAAGTCTTCTCGCATATACAGAGGATGCCGATCGCTTTCTTCACGCGCGCGCAAACAGGCGCGCTTGTGTCTCGACTCAACGTGGACGTCCTTGGCGCTCAGCAGGCCCTGTCAGACATCCTGTCCAATGTGATCGGAAACATCTTGAGCGTTGTAATGGTGATAGCGGCCATGTTTTTCATGTCCTGGCAGATAACCCTCGTCGCGCTGGCGATAGTTCCCCTGTTCACGATTCCCGCGCGCTACATGGGCCACCGCCTTGGTTCCATAGCTCGGGAGAGTTACGAACTCGCCGCGGAGATGAATACGACCATGGCCGAGCGATTCAATGTTTCCGGCGCACTACTCGTAAAGCTGTTCGGCCGGACCGGCGAGGAAGACTCTTCGTTCTCACGCAGAGCGGGACGCGTAAGGGACATTGGCGTGACCCAGGCACTGTATGCACGCATTCTCTTCATCTCTCTCACCATAACCGCCGCATTCGCAACGGCTCTGGTATATGGCTGGGGAGGAATCCTCTCCGTGCACGGAACTCTTCAGGTCGGCACGCTCGTTGCAATGACCGCGTATCTGGGCAGGCTTTATGGTCCCCTTACGCAGCTGTCGAACATAAACGTTGACGTAATGACCGCGCTGGTCTCGTTTGATCGGGTCTTCGAAGTGTTGGATTTGGAGCCGACGATCAAAGACGACGAGCTTGCCGAGCCCATGGGGCGGGGGCCGGCGACCGTTGAGTTTCACCATGTCGACTTCGCTTACCCGAGAGCCGATGAAGTATCGCTCGCCTCCCTCGAGTCCGTAGCGATCCCGGAAAGCCACCAACCGCAACAGGTTCTTGCCGATGTCAGCTTCCGGGCGGATCCCGGAAAGATGGTTGCTCTCGTCGGACCTTCGGGAGCTGGTAAAACAACGATAATCCAGCTTGTTGCGCGCCTTTATGACGTGAAATCAGGAAGTGTCAGAATAAACGGAACGGATGTAAGAAAGCTCAGCCTTGACTCGCTTCGCAAAGCTGTGGGCATGGTCACCCAGGATGCTCACATGTTCCACGACACCATACGTGCAAACCTGTTGTATGCGAAGCCGGATGCCAGCGAAGCGGAGATGATTGAAGCTCTCGACGCAGCGCAGATACTTCGCCTGATAGACAGCCTTCCCGAGGGCCTTGACACCTTGGTCGGAGAGCGCGGCTACCGGCTGTCCGGCGGGGAGAAGCAAAGGATAGCCATTGCGCGTCTGCTGCTCAAAGCGCCCGACATCGTCGTGCTTGACGAGGCGACGGCGCATCTGGATTCGGAGTCGGAACTCGAAGTCCAAAAAGCTCTAAAGCACGCGCTAGCGGGCCGCACATCCCTGGTCATAGCGCACAGGCTCTCCACGGTTCGCGATGCCGACCTCATCGTGGTTGTTGACGGGGGCCGCATTGTCGAGCAAGGCAGCCACGACCAGCTGCTAAGTCACGGCGGGCTTTATGCCGAGCTCTATAGGACCCAGTTCAGAGTGCAGGATTCGCCCGCAATCCCGTCTGAAGCGGTGTGACAATTAATATGCGCAAAAACACTAGGTTTGCATGCGCAAAAACGCTAGACCAAATTTGTGCGAAGTGATAGCCACATAACACGAAGAGTTGACAAAGAACTTGACGAACTCATGAAGTTCTCTCCTGCGATCATGATCGGCGGACCACGCGCCGTCGGCAAGAACACGACAGCCAGACACCATGTACGTGACGTCATCCAATTGGACTCACCTTCGCGATCTTAGGAATTTCGGGCTGACCCAGATGCCGCGCTCGAGTCGGTAAAAGAACCAGTCCTCCTAGATGAGTGGCAAGAAGTGCCACAAATCCTCGGTGCTGTAAAGCGTTCCGTGGATCTGGACCATCGACCCGGCCGCTTCATTTTGGCAGGAAGCTCGGCGGCGCATATTGACCAGTCGACATGGCCCGGTACTGGACGCATTAGCGAACTCAACATGTTCGGCGTGACCGTGGCGGAAAAGCTTGGGCATCCCTCTAGCGAATTTTTCCAACGCCTTCAGTCAAAGAAACCAGGGGAGTTTCCGAGAACAAATGGCCCCCAAAGCTAAGAGACTATCTTCGCCTTGCGCTCGAAAGTGGATTTCCCCAAGCCATTCACCTTGACGAGACTCATAGACGAATCTGGCTGACAAGCTACTTGCAAAATGCTTTGTCAAAAGACGCAATCCCAAAGGGCTCCCGAAGAAGTTCTGGAACAGCACTCAGGTGTTTCACTGCGATAGCTTCGACTCTGGCCACAAACACAGAAGAAACCTCTATTCGTCGAGCTGTTGGAATTACGAGAGATACCTACCTGGCCTATGAAAGTATGCTCCAAGAGATCCGGGCGATCGAGTTGGTACCTGGCTGGTCGGCAAATCACCTGTCACGTCTTCGCAAGTCCGCTAAGAGATACGTGGTGGACACTGCTTTGGCAGCAACAGCCCTTGGGCAGGACTTGAAGAGCATTGCAAGCAACGGAGACCTTCTTGGAAATGTCCTAGACAACTTTGTACTCTCGCAGCTCCGTCCTGAGATTGTCTCACCAAGCTCAAACTTGCAGGCATTTCATCTCAGGAAGGAATCGGGTCGTCACGAGGTCGACATTCTTATCGAGGTTTCGGGCAAAGGCGTCTTAGCACTGGAGGTCAACGCGACGGCATCACCTGGCATCGCAGATGCGCGGCACCTTGTATGGCTCAAAAATCAACTGGGCGAGCGATTTATCGCCGGGGCGGTAATGCATACGGGACCTGCGCCCTTTCTCCTGGAATCCAAGGTCTTGGCATTGCCCATCTACACAATTTGGAATCAATAGAAAGCGCGCGCTCCGAGGTGACAAGCATTTCTGCCCTTCCTAGCACCGAGGGAGCGCGTATCTAGGTTTTCACCATACAACTAGTTCACGTGACGCCGACGCAACTGCCAGTGTCCCGCCGCAAAGGCCAGCGCGATCCATTCCACAAGAACGGCCGCTCCAGGAACGACTCTTAGGGCTAGCTCTCCCCGAGATCCTCATCCACCAGCACGTCGACAATTGCTGGTCCATCATGCGCGAAGGCCCATTCGAGCGCTGAGTCGAGCTCGGATTGACTCGTTACAAGTCGTCCCTCCACGCCAAAACCTCGTGCGAGACTCACTATGTCGATAATCGGAGGCGAGAGGTCGACACCCATGAACTCGCCCCTTTCGACGGCGTGGCCTTTATATGCGACAAGGCCGGCCTTGACGGCTAGAAATTTCCTGTTGTTCGGAACGACCACTTTCACCGGAAGCTTCTCCCTGGCTGCCGTCCAGAGAGCCTGAATGGAAAACATCAGGCTTCCGTCGCCAATGTATGCCAGAACCGGACGATCCGGCCAAGCCAGCTGCACCCCAAGAGCAGCCGGCAGCCCCCACCCGAGCCCTCCTCCGCTTGTATGGAAGTAGTTGCCGGGACGCAGGGGGTAGTTTGCAAGCAGAGCTGGCGAAGACCTGATTGATTCATCCACTACCGCGGTATCTGGCGGCGCGATTCTCGCTAGTGCCCGTGACAGCATCGCCACATTGCAGCGTGCCGAGAGGTCCGTGAGGCGATCGGCGATCTCGCCACCGCCCGATCCATTGCTGGCCGCGCGCCAATCTCTGTAAACATGCTGGATCTGAGCATCGGAGTCACCGCTGCAAAGCTCTTCGAGAACCGCCGCAACGCTGGCGACCAGTCCAATGGAAGGCTGATAGAGCTTGCCCACCTCGTAAGAATTCCGGTGGACATGTATCAGCTGAGCATCTTTTGGCACGTCTGGTTGTTTGACCGGCGAAAATTCGACTGACAGTCGCGGCCCGAGGGCAAGTATCACGTCGGCGCCTCTGACCAAGGGGTGGCCGCTCGTGTATTCGCCCGCGTAGTTCTTGAAATCGGTGGCCACGTTCCAGGTGGCAGCAGATCTCCGAGATTCCTGGAGCACGGGTATGCCCCACAGCTCCGAAAACCTCTCGAGCAGCTCTGCCGCACCCGTGGCGGATACCTCGTCTCCGGCGATGCAGATAGGAGTGCGCGCATTTGAAAGCATCTTTTTCACCGCGCTCATCTGATCCGTCGAAGGGACGAAGCTCTCCGAGACGCGACCGTTCTCCCTTATGTCCCTGCCATCGATCTCCATACCGAGCATGTCTTCTGGATATGCAAGGAATACAGGCCCAGATGGCGAGCTTCCGGCAATCTTTATAGCTCGGCCGATCTCTTGGGGAATCTGCTCGGCCACCACTCCCTGCCACGCCCACTTCGTGACAGGACGCGCCCACCCCGGGAGGTCGGGCCCTACGCAGAAGCCGTCGCGACCGAGGATCTCAGAGTGCTTGTGGGTCGCGATCGTGACAACCGGAGAGCTGTCCTTCCACGCATTGAAAAGAGCGGTAAGCCCGTTGCCGAGCCCCACCGTGGTGTGCAGGTTGGCGACCGATGGCCTGCCCGTAGCTCGGGCAAAGCCGTCAGCCATTCCAACGACAACGCCTTCGTGCAGGCCCAGAATATAGTGGGTCTCTGGATAGTCAAGAAGCGCGTCCAGCAATGGGGCTTCGGTGCTTCCCGGCAGTCCAAAGATATGAAAGATGCCGTTGTGCTGCAACATTTCGATCAATGCAGCTGCAGATCGCAAGATGACTCTCCTCAAGTTAAAGGCTGTGCCAAATCATTCGGTGGTGGAGGCTATGCGTTTCCAGTGCCGAACCCAGGCCAGCTCGCGTAAATTACAGCCATTGAATAACTAGGCGCTGTAGACCAGATTGATGTGCTTCAGTTCGGTGAACTCATTTAGCCCGTCCGTGCCGCGCGTACGCCCTACGCCGCTGTCCTTTGTCCCGCCCGACTCGATTTCCGCGAAGGTCTCGTTGTAGGTATTTACCCAGACCGTTCCAGCTTGTATTCCCTGCGACATCCTCATCGCCGTGTCTAGCCGGTTGGTCCAGACCGCCCCTACGAGACCGTACTTCGAGTTGTTTGCCAGCTCCAGAGCCTCCTGCTCACTCGTAAAGGTCTGGATGCTCAAAACGGGACCGAACAGCTCCTCCTGGGCAAGCTCGGAGTCCGGCTTCACGTTGTCGAAGATGGTGGGAGCAATGAAGTGGCCCAACGCCATTCCGGCCCCGCTCAACTGGCTGCCTCCGATCACAAGGTCGGAATCCTTGGCTCCGCGATCGCAAGCCTCGAGCACAGACTCCATCTGGGATCCAGATATCATTGGACCCATCTGCGTCTTTGGATCGATTCCATTTCCAACGACGAGAGCCTCGACTCGGCTCTTTAGCGCCTCGACAACCGAGTCGTGAATCGATCTCTCGACAATCAGCCGTGACGCGCACATGCAGAACTGACCGGCAAAGACATAGGCGTTTCGCACCAGAGAGGGAATCGCACGATCGAGATCCGCATCGGCGAACACAACAAATGGGGACTTGCCTCCCAGCTC
>DAHVOF010000089.1 GCA_027318945.1 Actinomycetota bacterium
AGCCAGAACGAGGGCCAGGGGTGTAGCAACCCTGGCGTCAAGATCCCTGGCCGATCCCGTGACCTCGATCTTCACCGGGAAGTTGGGCATTATGGATTCCTCAGCGAGCTTCACGATAGCGGAAACTATCTCAGGAAAAGAGACCTGGTCACCAATTTCCCTGGAAAGTATTTCGTGAACGACGGCGATGGAGCGTATCCTGCGCTCGGCCTCTTTGAGGGCATCCTGGCCCTGAGACGGCCCGACACGCCGTGCCTGAAGACGCAGCAGGGAAGAGATCGTCTGGAGATTGTTCTTGACTCTGTGGTGCACCTCGCGGATCGTGGCATCTTTACTCAAAAGCATGCGATCGCGACGACGCAGCTCTGAGATGTCTCGCATCAGAACGAGTGCTCCCGTCACCTCTCCCTGGTCCAGCAACGGGATGGCGTGCATCATGAGCGTCACATCCGCCCGCTGCTCAATCTCCTCTATCACGGGCCTGTGAGTTGCATAAGCCCTATCCGGCGCCGAGAACTGAAGTCCCGACTCCCCGAAAAGGTCTCCCTTCTTGATCAGATGAAGACCAAGGCGGTGCATGGCGCTGGCGGCATTAGGCGACATGAACAGGATGCGCTTCTCGCCGTCGAGCACAAGGACGCCATCGCCAACCCTTGGCGCCTCCTCGATGTCGGTGCTCTCAAAGGGAAACTCCCCGTCTGAGATCATCTTTGCAAACTGCTCGAACAACCGTATGTACGTCCGCTCGAGCTCCCCATGCACCAGCCTCGCGCTCGTAATATGGCGCCTGTCGATTATCGCTATCACTTTGCCATCGCGGCGCACGGGAATGCACTGAGAAACGATCCACTCGCCCCCATCCGGACTGATCGATTCCCGGAAAACAAGCATCTCTGACTGATATCCCTGGGCCACGAAGGAGACCTCGTCAGCACTTCCATTGGTGCCGACGAGATCGTCCGGTATCGACGTCTGCGCCGTGGCCGGCCTGACCTGCGCGAGGATAATGAACTCTTGAGAGTGATTCCCATCCTCATCGGATTGCGCACTTTTCAGTAGCGGCGCGTAAAGAACAAGATCCGAAAAGCAGAGATCCGCCAGCATCCCCCAGGAACTGGTTAGACGCTGCAGATGGTCTATATCGGCATCGTCAAGAACTGCCCTCTTAGCGAGCAGGCTAAAAGTCGACATTCCCCCACCGAACCGTCAGCATTAGCGCCCCCTTGCTAGACCGCGACATCGTAGGGCTTCCTGCCCTTGAATCCGCGAAGCCGCACGTATCCAACCGAGCTTACATACGACTTGATATCATCCGCCCTGAATGCCACGTCTGCCAGCCCGTGAGCATCGGATGCTGTCGTGATCGGAATCCCGTATTCGAAAAACTTTCTGAGCAGATAAGGCGCAGGATATGCCTCGCGGACCGGCTTGCGCCATCCAGCCGATGAAACCTCCGCGGCTATTCCAGAGTTTCGCGCAGCCTCCGCCATGCGATCGTAGAACTCTTCAGGAACCTTCGGAAAGTGGCCGGCCACCTTTATCAGATCCGGATGTGCCAGGACATCGACAGCACCCGAGTCGGCAAGCTCTTCTAGAGCGCGTGTGTAATCTCGCCACGCGTTCTCGATGCCGAACGCATCCCACTCCGCCATTATCACAGGATCGGAAACGTGGTCGAACGGCCATGCCCCGAGCCAGTGCACCGATCCAAGCAGAACATCAAAGGGATATCCCCCAAGGAACTCTGAGACCTCGTGCATCCGTTCCGGATAGTAGTCAACCTCCATCCCCAGCACTACCGGAAGACCGGCGGCTTTTGCCGCCAAGGCAACCTCCACGTAGGTATCGAGATCGGCCCTGGCATGATCCGCCCAGTATTCTTCCATGATCGTCCTCACCTTGGTGTCAGGGTATTTCTTGAAACACCCTCCTAGGAAGCGATCGACTTGCACGAACCGAAATAGGTGCTCGGTTATCGCGATCTCATTGATGCCGTTCTTGGCGGCCATTTCGCAGTATTCGTTCAGCTGATCAAGTGTTGGAGCGGTGTCACGCTGCCCATGCGGCCAGAGATGAAGATGATAGTCAAGCACGATTACATCGTAGGGGCTTCGCCGTTCCATGCAATATAGCCAGCTACTTTCCCCAGAGAATTCAGATCCGAAACGTCGAAATTCAGGTGCGGTACCATAGTAACCAGCTCGTCATCGACGGGGAGCTTGGATATTTCCTCTCCTTCCTCCATTGCCACGCCTGAAAAGTTCAAAAAGCTGTCCGCAACCTCTAGCAGAACCCTTTCGGCCAGCGCCTCCAGCCTGGCAGGCGAGGACTTGTTCCCCTTTACGAAGGCCAGGGATGACCCCTTCTGCAAGAACTCCTTGGCAAGGGTCTCGTACCTGTCCTGGATCTTGTTAGCAAGAAGAATCGCGGCGGGATCTCGAAAATATTGGGGTAGCGCCCTGTTAATGACCATCTGGCCCAAGTGCAGGTGTCGCGTTTCCAATGCCGAAGCAAAGTACTCCGCTTCGGTCATAGGAACCGGCTCGGGCGAAGCGACTACAACGAACGAGGTGGCGGCATTTCCCAAGATTCCCGCCACCGACTTGGCCCTCTCGACAAATCCGGCATACATCGATTCGAAAAGCAAGAAGAACTCCGCTACATCGGAAAGAAACTGCGCGCCGAGAATCTTATCCGCCACTTGGTAAAATGGCTTGAACATCCCCATCAAAAGCCTGTTCCTCGCAGGGATGGTCAGCCATTTGAGCAACCTGGAGGAGAAAAAATCGGCCATCTTGCTCGGAGCGTCCAAGAAGTCGATCGCATGCCGCGAAGGAGGGGTGTCGACGACTATGAGATCGTACTGGTTGGATCTGTAAATCTCGTATAGCGTTTCCATCGCGATGTAATCGTGACTCTGCACGAATCGTGAAGAGATGTTTTTGTAAATCGGATTGGCGAAAATCTTCTGCCTCGTCGCAACGTCGGGTGCGTGACGATTCACGAGCTCATCCCACGAGCTCTTCGCATCCAGCATCGCCACGTAGAGCCCTCCCTCCACCTTATGGCCGACCGCTTTTTCGAGGTCCGAGGGAGAGACCCTCGATCCCTTTGAACTCAAACCTGAAAGACCCAGGGCGTCAGCGAGGCGCCTAGCCGGATCAACCGTGATGACAAGCACTTTCTTGCCCGCAAGATCGGCGGCGGCAAGGCCGAGGGCCGCAGCGATCGTTGTCTTTCCAACGCCGCCGGCCCCCGCGACAATGATGATCTTCGACTCTTCGAGAAGCTCGCCAAGTCCCGTCACAGGAGTTCATCCCACTCGGCGGAAAGCGCCTCGCTCAAATCTCGGACCAGCCTCATGCCAGAGCCAACCCGGAACATCAGCGGCAAGAGCGCTATAGGCGTGCCGCCTGCGCTTGCGATCAATCTCTCAACATGAGGCGCGGCACATCGGCGCATTTCCAGGGCTGAGTTCGAACCCTTCATCAAAATGCCGACATCGCTAGAGACGACCTTTTCAAGAATCTTGCAGGATTTGGGGTCTTGCATCGCAAGAAAAAACTCCTCTTCGGAGCGTGAAAACAACTCGGGCATGACCTTATTGACAACTAGAGCGCCAAGATGAACGCTCGTTTCCACGTCAATTCGCTCAGCAAGCTCGAGCGCTTCGTTGATCGGGCTCTCAGCAGGGGTGGCCACAACTATGACGGAAGTCTGCATCTCGTCGTAGAGGATGTCTTCCATCCAAGCCACCTGATCCTTCACCATCCCCAGGCGAACGAGCTCGGATATTCCTTTGGGCGAAGCCAGCTGTGAAACTATATGGCCGGTCGACGTGGCATCGACAAGTATCAGGTCCCATTTTGCCTCTCTGACTTCATAGCAAAGTTTTCCCACGACCAGTATCTCGTGCACGCCGGGGGCGGCATTGGCAACGAAATCAAAAGTCCGAGCCAGAGGACCAAGCTTTGTCACAACCGGGAGGCGCAGGTAGATGCGCAAATACTCTCGGAGAGCCTCCTCGGTGTTCATCGCCATGCGCCAGAGATTCTCTCTCATCTGCACGGGCTCGAATCCGCTCGGCTCGCAATCAAGCAAGCGGGCTACGTCGCCTTTGGCGTCCACTTCGCAGATGAGGGTTCGCTTTCCAGCCTTGGAGGAGAGCAGACCAAGCGCTGCAGTGACCGACGACTTCCCAACCCCTCCTTTGCCGGTCACGAACACAAGGGATTGGTCGAGCAGACCATGAGATTTCGATCCAGTGCGGGGCACACAGGCCTCCTACGGAGCTCCGAAACCCACTCGCCGCTCTTCCTTTGTCGCGCCGACCTCCACATAGGACAGCTTCGCTGCAAACACGCCCATCTTGTGGCCTTTTTTGTCAGCGATCCAAATTATCGGTGAGCCAGAAGAGATCGACGCTTCCAGCGACGTGATGAACTGCTCCTGAGTCGTTCCCTCCGGTAGTTCAAGATCAATTTCTCGTGGCGAATCTGAGATGCCTATGCGAATATCCACAATCTGCCTCCGCTGCAGTTACCTGCACCTAAGCCTAACGGAAATTGAACGCAATTCGATGCTAGAAACACCCGCCGACCATCGAGCCGGCTGGGCGCTATGTCCGATGCGCTCTGCCGGCAAGTGGAGCCAGCCACAGTCGCCGCGCGAACACCGCACAAAACCGATCCCAGCTGAATTTGCTCATAACCCGCGTTCAGGCTTCGACCATCAGCCCTTCACCTTTAGCTCAGAGCGGTATACCCGTGCCGGTCCCAAGGCCTCCACCGCGGATGCGAGCCCATCGTAGGCCCGAGACACGTCGGAATCCGGCTCGCCCGCAGTCACCGGTACCCCATCGTCACCACCAGATCTGATCTCGGGAACCAAAGGAATCTGCGCGAGAAGCGGAACACCAAGCTCATCGGCGAGCACCTTGCCGCCGCCTTCCCCAAACAGCATGTACTTTTTGCCGTCATCCCCGACAAACCACGACATGTTTTCGATGACGCCGCGAAGCGGCAGCTTCAGCTGGCGCGCAGCATAGGCGCTGCGCTGTGCCACGCGCTGCGCAGCTGGCTGCGGAGTGGTGACCACAAGTATCTCTGATTTGGGCAGATATTGTCCCATCGACAACGCGACATCACCGGTTCCCGGAGGCATGTCAAGTAGCAGGAAATCAAGGTCGCCCCAATACACGTCCACAAGGAACTGCTCCAGCGCCTTGTGGAGCATCGGCCCTCTCCATATGACGGGTGTTTCGTCGGTTACAAAAAACCCGACTGAGATGCATCTCACGCCATACGCCACCGGCGGAAGCATCAGATCATCTATAAGGAGCGGGTTTCGTGTAATCCCAAGCATCCTGGGTACCGAAAAGCCATAGACGTCTGCATCCAGGATTCCTACCTCGTAGCCCTTTTTTGCCAGCGCGATCGCCAAATTCACAGTGGTTGAAGACTTTCCGACTCCCCCTTTCCCGGATGATATTCCAACCACACGCGTCTTTGAGCCCGCCTCCATGAACTGGTTTGCGCGGCCCTGCTCGTGACCGATGGGATTCGCAACTGCGCGCGCCTCAGCATCGGTTGGAGGCTGGATCAGATTGCGCAGGCGCTTCATCTCCTGATCATTAATTCCCCGCAGCTCGACGTCCACCTTTTTCGCAAGATTCGCCGCTGCAAGCGCCTCTGTGGCCGCTGTCTTGAAAGCATCCTCGTAAGGAAGCGGATCGGCGATGACGCCAATGGGAACCACAAGCTTGCCTCCCCAGGCGTTGATAGGCTCGCCCACCAGGCCAAGATCAACGATGGGCCTCCTGATTTCAGGTTCCAACACGCCTTTCAGCGCCTCTTCAACCTGCTCTTTACTAACTGTCACCGCATACCTCCAACGAGCCTTTGGAACCATTACCCACGCCGAAGAGCAAAGGCCTGATTAAATTCTCCTACCGCTATAGAATAAATGTTATGCGGCATAGTGAATCCGTTACAACCTCAAGCATCCAAAATCCGCGAATTGATGATGTCGCTAAACGCGTCACGATAACACAAGTGCGCGATGAGAGCCTATTCGAGATCCTTCCTTCAGCCACGCACAGCCTCTCGGATGACGAGTTTTCGGCAACGGTTGGCGAGATCGTTTCCGCCTTCGGCGATCCGACCAGGCGCAGTATCTACCTTTATTCACGAGAATCAAACGGAGTAACCGCCTCGGAGGTTGCTTCCAGGTTCAGACTCCATCCAAATGTGGCTAGGCACCATCTTGACAAACTTGCAGCGGGCGGGTACCTCGACGTCTTCGTCGATCGCAAGATCACCAGTGGAGCGGGAAGGCCTTCGAAGAAATACAAGGGCTCGACGAACCTGCGCGCTGCGGAGACGGCAAGCCACGCAGACGACCTGCTTTCGTTCCTGCTCATGGGCGCCCTCGAACGGCTGAACGATGAGGAGATCGAATGCATGGCAAATGACGTGGGCGAAAAATACGGCCGCCTTCTTGCTTCGGAAATGAAGCCCTTCGACAGCCAGCTCTCGCTTCACCAAGCCATGCGGGCCATCGCCGACGCCCTCACAGCTCATGGGTTCGCAGCGAGATCGGAACCATCGCCGTCAAGCCAGGACACGGTTGTGGCCGAGTGCTGCCCCTTCGGTTCGGTTGCGACCACGCACCCTGTTTTGTGCGCCGTGGATCGTGGCATAGTAAGGGGCATGCTGACAACGCTTTATGGAGCGCCGGTGCCGATCACGATGTCATCGAGAGCGCGTGGAGACAAAAACTGCGCCGTAACTGTCTGAAACGCCGGCCCGCAAGCAGCTCCATCTCTTAGTCGTCCCAGTACCTTTGCTCTTTCCACGGATCTCCGTACATGTGGTAGCCGTTCTGCTCCCAAAACCCCGGCCTGTCGCCGGCCATGAACTCGATGCCTCGCAGCCACTTCGCGGACTTCCAGAAGTAAAGCCTGGGCACCAAAAATCTCAGTGGATAGCCATGATCCGGCTCGAGAGGCTTCCCGTCGTATTCGTATGCCAGGAGGGCGGCATTTTCGCCGAGAAGGTCTGACAGTGCGAGATTGGCCGTAAAGCCGTACTCTGAATGGCACATCATATGGGTAGCACTCGAATCCGGCTCTGCGATCTCGCATATCGTGGAAAATGAAATCCCTTTCCAGACCGTGTCAAACTTCGACCACTTCGTGACGCAATGGATATCGGCCTTGATCTCAACGGATGGCAGGGACTGGATTTCGTGCCACGTCAATACCGCAGGATTTCCGACAAGTCCGGTTATCGAGAAGCTCCATTGCGACAAGTCCCTGTACTGAGGCACTGTGCCTGCATGAAGGACTGGAAATCGCTCTGTGTGGTACTGGCCGGGCGGAAGGCGATTCGGGTCTATGCCCATCATGGCAAGCTGTTCTCTGTTGCGCTCAAAAAATCTCATGTCAAATTCTACCAATGCCCCGCAGCTAGTTGGCTAGCCCAATTGCGGTGGCACGGGCAGTCCCGCCGCCTTGTAGGCAGAGACAAGATCCGATCTTGTGGCATCAATGAAGCTAGAACTGGGCTTGTCAGTCAGGAAGGCATTGAACTGCGCGATGGCCCCATTGACGTCATGTCGATCCTTATACAAAACAAGCCCCAGAAACAGACGGGCATCCGGATAGCCCGGATCGAGCTTCACAGCCTGCTCGAGAAACTTCTCCCCCTGATTGACAAGTGCTCCACTGTTGTCTTTTGCCCCTGCCTGGCACAGCAGCCACCCTTGATACGCGAGAGCCACCGGCTGAGTTGGGTCCAGATCTAGGACCGCCGAAAAAAGCTTGAGGGCCTGAACGTCTTGGCCTTCGTTTGCCAGAACTCTCGCCTGGAGAATCGTCTGAGCTTCATTGTTGGCCTGCACTGCCGCCGCCGCAAGCTGCACGCTGGCATTGTGCCTGCCTCTGATCACCCACACCCCGGATCCAACGCCGCCAAGTAGCAGGATGATCCCGAGATACAAGAGCCAGGCTCTACGCCCCAGGCCGGGCCGCCTGAACCTCCAGGACGATGCGCGGCTTCCAACCCCGCCGGAGTCCGGCTGGGAACCTCCATCGGAGCTCACCTCAGACCCCGGCAAAGGTGCGGCAAGCGTCCCATCAGATCCATCCGTCGGCTCACCCGATGATTGCGTTGCAGCATCGCGCTCCGAATTCGAGTTCATTTCAAGGATCGGCCTGCGAAGCCTCCGGTAACCAAAAAAGCCGATAGTTCCTAGCACGACCGCAACGAACACAAATGGCAGGGCCGCAATGACCACGCCGCCGTACGCGGGGGGCGGCGACATGAGGATGGTGGGTCCATAGCTCGCCTCGAGGGAGTTGATGATCTGGCTGTCAGTCTTCCCCGCCTTAATCTGCCCGGAGACGAAGCTCCTGACGGCAAAGGCTCCCGCGGTGTTGGAGTCGAGCGCGGAGATACCGTCACAACTCGGGCATTTCACTTGCGACTCTATGTGAGCGGCCCTCTGCTGAGGCGTCATTCGAGCGCCGGAAGCGAACAACGATATGGTAATCCCGCCGATCACGATCGCGGCTGAAACCGCAAGCACCCAGCCTCGCAGCTTCATTCCTCTTGGAACGACAAAAAAGCGGCGCCTAGCCTCCATCACCTGGCCTCGCTGCGTTCATGGGCAGTTCTGACTCTACACATCGTCAAAAACCCTTCGATTTGGCGATCGTGATCAGCTGGTCGAGCGAAGAAAGGTTCACTGGTCCGATGATCTCGGTGAGGATCACTCCGGTTGGCGATATCAAATATGACTGGGGAGGCTGAGACACTCCGTATGACAGCGCAATTTGGCCATTCGGATCCGCAACCGCCTGATAGGACGCGCCGTTGTGCTGGAGAAAGCTTTGAGCCGAAGAGGAGGTGTCGTCAAAGACGACGCCGAGGACGCTCACACCCGGGTTCGTAGCGGAAAACTGAACGAGCGCCTTCTCCTCCTGCTGGCAAGGAGTGCACCAAGACGCAAAGAAGTTCACGAGAACGAATCGGCCCGAGTAGGAGCTGAGCATGACATGGCTCCCGCTGAGACTGACCCCAGATATCGCGGGGGCAGCTTTGTTTATCAATGGCGAGGCGACTGTTTGCATGCTGACAGGCTTTCTCGTCGCGAGTAGAACGGCAAACCCCGCAAAGCAAACGGCCGCGACAACGGCGACAATCCTCACCGTCTTCCTTCGGGAGCTTCGATCTGTCACATCCGGCCTGCCAACCACTCGCATCACGCTTTCTACTGGATTGGCTGGGCAGACGCATCTGCCCTTTTTTCCGAGAGCTCGTCAGCCTCCTCGACTGACTCCAGAGGCGAGACATCTCGAGTCCCGAAAGCTGCGATAACGGTTCCGAAAGCCATCAGCCCTCCCGCAATCCAGATCCATGAAATAAGGGGTTGTATCACCACGCCGAAGGTCGCTGGCGCACTGCTCGACTTGGGCGGCAGATCAAGCGTTAGATAGACGTCATCGATAAGACCGGGCCTTATGGCCGGCGTGCCTACCACCTCCGTATTGTTGCCGAACTGAGACACTTCGGGAGTCAAGTTCGCGGAGCCGTCAACAGCTATCAGCGCCTCCAGAGACGTCTTCGCCGGCGTCACCACCGTTTGAACCCCATGGTAAGTAAAGACGTGCCCATCAAATGTCGCGCTTTGGCCGGGCTTGAGAACCAGAGTGCCTCTCTGTCCGTATGAAGTGGAAGACACCAGGGCAAGAGCTACAAGCACCACTGCCAGATGAACCAGCATGGCGCCATTAGTCCTGGAGGCCAGGATTCGAAAAACGCCATCCTTTCTCCTGCTGGCGTACACAGTGTGCACAACCGCCTGGCGCAGAGCTGCCGCGCCCGCGAATATCGCCGCAGGGTAAGCAAATATGAGACCGGGGCTGTGAACCTGTGCCACAACCTCGACCACCACAGCCAACGCGGCAGCCATAGCCGGCCACGTCAGACGCCGCTGAATCAAAGCCCGGTTTGTCCTCTGCCACGGCAGCAAAGGCGCGACTGCCATGAAAAATAGGATCGCGATTCCCAGAGGCTCGATGAAGGAGTCGAAAAATGGAGCGCCAACAGTTACCTGGGCACCTTTTATCGCTTCGACAAGCAGAGGAAACGTCGTGCCCAAAAGCACCACGAACGCGAACAGGGTAAACAGGATATTGTTGACAAAAAAGGCTGTCTCCCGAGATAATGACGGAACAACCACCCGTCCCGAGCGCAACCCGTCACCCCGCCAGGCGATCAGTGCCAGCGAAACGCCCACGACGATAAAGAAAAAACTCAGAAGAAACGGGCCCAGCGACGAATCTGAAAAGCTGTGCACCGACTGAAGAATGCCGGAGCGGGTGAAGAAAGTCCCCAGAATGGTCAGCGCAAATGCGGAGACGATCAGGGAGATGTTCCACACCCGCATGATCCCCCGCCTTTGCTGCGCGATCGACGAATGAATATAGGCGGTTCCGGCCAGCCACGGCAGAAGCGCAGCGTTTTCTACCGGATCCCACGCCCAATATCCACCCCATCCAAGAACCTGGTACGACCACCACGCGCCCAGGACGATCCCAACGGTGAGAAATCCCCACGCTATCAGCGACCATCTGCGGGTCTCGACTATCCAATCGTCGTCCAACCGATTTGTGATAAGGCTGGCAAGCGCGAAGGCGAAGGGAACCGTGAAACCCACAAAGCCAAGGTAGAGAAAGAGCGGATGGATCGCCACCAGGGGATTGTCCTGGAGAAGAGGATTTGGCCCATTGCCATCCGCGGGAACCGCGCCTGATACATGTACAAATGGATTTGCGGGCCCGAGCATCAGCGCAAAGAAAAAGGCTGCGACCACTGCCGTGACTAGGAGCGCCCACGCAGGAAGCTCGTCAGACGGCCTTCGCCTGGTACGTATCACCAAGCTCACGATGAACAAGGAAAGGACTAAACCCCAAAGCAATATCGATCCCTGCAACGCCGACCACATGCCTGTGATCGTGAACAACAGCGGCGTCTCTCTCGAATTGTTTGCCGCTACATACGCGAGAGAAAAATCGTGGGTCAGCAGCGCTCTTTCCATGGCGAAGGTCGCAAGGAGGGCCCCGGCCAGAAGAACGTAGCCGTAGCTTCTGCCGTGACGGATTATGCCAGGTTTGCGGGTAGTCAAACCAACACCGAGAACTGCGATCGTTGCGACAGCTCCTATAAACGCCATCAGCACGCCGGTCTCGCCAAGGACTCCGTTCACAGCTTCTTACCGTTGACGGTCGCAACGCGGTTTGGATGGGCAGCGATATAGCTCGAGGAGTGCTTGACCATGATCTGAGTGGAAAGGAATATATTCCCCGAGAAGTGGCCTACGAGAACCACTGGAATGTTGGGCTGGAACAGCTGCGGCGGGTTCGCCGTATCGTGGACCTGCACCGAAACGTTGCTTGACTCCACAGCGAAGTCCACACCTGTGCCGGTGGTATGAATGGTGCCAGGAACAACCACGCCCTCAAGACGAAAGGTGCTTGTCCCCAGCTGAGCCCTGTCTTTCCAGGCTCCAGAGGCGGTGCGGAAGTAAACTAGCGAGTTCCCCAACCCCTTGTACAACAAGAAGCCAATCGCGAGCACAACGATCGCCACAGCCGCCCAGGCCCGACGTGCCTTCCGCTTTGACGGCAGCGTTCGAGCCTTGATCGTCCTGCTTCCTCCCGAACCGATCCCGCCTGAAACTGATCTGCTCATCTATTCGATCGGCTCGCTCTTCTTTTCCGCGACCGGCACCCGAACCAACGCCTTCTTCGCCTTCCGGGACCTTCCAAGCAGCAGCGCCGAATAACCTGCTAGAACTCCCAGCACCGAAATGTACCCGGCCTCCACGTATCCGTTCATCTCTTATCCTCCAAATACCTTTGCAATCCATCGTATGCTCGCTGATTTCATTGGCCTACTGCGCAAGGGCGGAACCAGCCTCGGGTTCGTATTGCCGCTCCTCGATCAACTGCTCCAGTTCCACATCAAGGGCCCTCTGCTCCATGGTGGCGATTTGATACCGGTGCATCAGCATCCATGCATAGACGAAGGTGAAGGAAATGAAGCCTAGCAGCAATGTCATGGCCATCTCTCCGTGGATCTTGGGGCTCAACGTAGCATTCAAGACCGTCGCGCTCTGGTGCAGAGTCCTCCACCATACGACGGACTGATGCACAATCGGAACGTCCACAAACGCTACAAGCCCCGCAATGCCGGATCTGACGGCCCTTCGGTGGCTGTCCGTCGGCACCCTCCTAAGAGCCAGGTACCCGAGATATAGCACGAAAAGTAGCGCCGTGGTGGTCAGCCTTGCATCCCAGGTCCACCATACTCCCCACGCTGGCTTTCCCCAGATGGAGCCGGTAATCAGAGTCAAGGCGGTGAATATGACTCCAACCTCCGCAGACGAGGCCGCGAGAAGATCCCACTTGATGTTGCGCGTGCGCTTCCAAAGATAAAGGATGCTTCCGATAGAAGTGACACCGTATGCCAGGTAAGCGACCCATGCGACTGGAGGATGCACGTAGATCAGCCTGACAAGCTGTCCCTGGACCACATCGGGAGGCGTCACCCAAAGCCCCAGCACAACAGTTGCGGCGACAAGAAGCAGAGCCACTACACCTAGCACCCTTCGCACCCATTTATACCGGTTTGATTCCATCAAGCCTCCAGAATGCTGCCAAAAAAGATCGCCCCTAATGCAAGATAGACGACCGCGAAAACTATGAGTAGTCGGAGCCACGGATCGCCCAGCGAAGAACTGGCCGAAAAGGCATCCTGCCAAGCCTTCGTCCCCGCAAGCAAAACCGGAGATGCCACCGGCACGAGAAGCAACGGCACCAAAGTATGCTTGGCGCGAGAACCGCCGGCGAGTTGGGAATAGGTCACACCCGCAGCGGAGAGGCCCAGAGTCGCGAAAACTGTAGCGGCAATCATGAGAAGCCATCCGCCGGTCTTCGACCCGTAAAGTACCACCACGCCCAGAGTCAGGACGACCTCTAGCAACGAAAGCTGGACGAACACAGAGGCGACCTTTCCCAAAAAGATACCTCCTGGATCGACACCGTACACTGTGAGTCCATCGCCTGCACTGTCATCGATTTCAATTGCAACTGCTCTCTCCACGCTTAAAATCGACGAAAACAGGACTGCCAGCCAGAAAAGCCCCGGTGCGAACTTCTGTAAAGTTCCAGGCGAAGTATCAAGTGCGAAAGCGAAAATTATGAGGACTACGAACGCGAAGGGGAGGATCTGATTCACCATGACTTTTGTACGAAACTCGACTTTTAAGTCTTTGCCGGCTATCAGTAGCGCATCACGCCACATGGTCGCTGCCTTGCTCGGATCGGGCCTCCTGCTCGAGATGAGCGGCCTGAACGCGTCCTGAGTCGGCAACCACCCTGCCGCCTCCTATTTCAACGACGCGAGTCGGAACCAGCGAGCCATGGTGAGTCTCGTGCGACACAAGCAGGACGGTACTGCCCCTCGAAACTCTAGAGTTCAAGGAGTCGTCGAGCGCCTCCCGTGTCCAAGAGTCGAGAGAGGCATGCGGCTCATCAAGCAGCCACAGTTCCGGATCACGGGCCAGAAGCGCCGCCAGAGCCACCTTCTTGCGCTGACCGGCCGACATCTTCCCGACGCGGAGATCGGCTAAACGTCCTGCCAACCCAACGCTTTCCATCGCGGATTTAGCCGCCGATAGATCCGATCTGGTCGCCCTCAACGCGAAAAGGATATTTTCCCTGGCAGTGAGGTCCTCGTATAAAAAGCTCTCGTGACCAAGCAGCCCGACTCGATGCCTCGCGTCCCCCGGCTTAGCGACTATATCCACCCCAAGAACATGTGCGCTGCCGCGAGTTATGCGCGATAAACCTGCCACCGTTCTAAGAAAAGAAGTCTTCCCCGCACCGTTCCGGCCCTTGACAAGCACTATTTCGCCTGGACCCGCCTCGAAACTCAAACCAGTCAGAATCGGAAAATTCCCAGAAACAACTATTACATTTTCAAAACTGACCAGATTTTGCATGCACTTCCATCTAGCCAGGCATTGCCGTCTGCCTAGCTGCCGAGGGACTTCAGATCGTGGCGAACCATCATCTCCACGAGAGCGGGAAATTCAACTTCAGCTTTCCAGCCTAAAACCTTTTTCGCCTTGGAAGAATCTCCAACAAGAAAATCTACCTCGGCTGGACGCATAAAGGCCTCATCGACCACTACGAATTTCTGCCAATCCAGCCCCACCGCCGAGAAAGCCACCTCACAGAACTCGCGAACAGAGTGCGTCTCGCCGGTAGAGATGACAAAATCCTCCGGCAAATCCTGCTGAAGCATCATCCACATCGCTTTCACATAATCGCCGGCAAAACCCCAGTCTCGCTGGGCATCCAAATTGCCCAAGGCCAGCGTTCCATCGATACCGAGCTTGATCCTTGCCGCGCCATGGGAGATCTTTCGCGTGACGAACTCCAAACCTCGCCTCGGTGACTCGTGATTGAACAGTATCCCGGAGATTGCGTGCATCTGATGGCTCTCGCGATAATTTACCGTGATCCAGTGCCCGTAGACCTTCGCCACGCCGTAAGGACTCCGAGGATAGAACGGGGTCTTCTCATTCTGGGGAACTTCGAGCACCCGTCCGAACATCTCCGAGGACGAAGCCTGATAGAAGCGGATCGCCGGATCAACCGTTCTTATCGCGTCCAAAAGTCGAGTCACCCCGAGAGCTGTTGTCTCGCCGGTGAACACAGGCTGAGACCAGGAGGTCTGAACAAACGACTGGGCTGCGAGGTTGTACACCTCCCGGGGCTTTGTGGCCTTGAGCACATTGATCATGGAAACCTCGTCAAGCAGGTCCCCTGTCACGAGAGTGATTCGATCCTGTATATGGGCGATCCTCTCGAAATTGACCGTAGAGGATCGGCGGATCATTCCAAAAACTTCGTAATCCCTAGAAAGAAGGAATTCGGCCAGATACGAGCCATCCTGGCCTGTGATACCCGTTATAAGTGCTCGGTTCTTTGCCACTTTCCCACCCTCATGTACATTCACCAGTCGAGCTCTGGTCGGCGCAATTAGCATACCCAAACTAATTGCGTTTTAACCGGGAATTGCATGCGCCGCCATAAGATGTCCTTAGTTATTGGTGATTGCGTTAGATTTGCCAGCACGCTAAGTCTGTAGAACCGGCTACTGAGCGTGATAATTTACTGGAACCACTTGAAACCGGCCCGCGTCAGCCCATAGGGCATTTGTTGCGTGAGCCAAAGCCGGCAGACTCGCGAATCTTAGGAAAGATCCTCGGCATATGGCCAGAAAGCAGAAAACCGGTCAGGATGGGCATTCAACCAGGCCCAGAGGGGTTGTAGCCCAACCGCGTCTTCCGGGTCCGCAGCGGAGAACAGCCATAATGCACCATGCGCTTCAATGCTTTTCCACAAGCGGCTATCACCTCACTTCGATGGACGACATCGCTCGTGAAGCCGGCATAACCAAGCCCATTATTTACAGGCATTTCCCGTCGAAGAGGCAGCTGTACGCAGACCTGATCCGCACTGCAGGCGAGGAGCTGTGCAACAGGATCAGGGTCGCAACGGAGCGCGCCAAGACACCTCATCAGAGGGTCGCACTCGGATTCGAAGCTTATTTCCGCTTTGCATGCGAATCCAGGGCTGGCTACGAGTTGCTCTTTGGTTCGGGACCCCGCCGGGATCCGGAGTTCAGAGACGCGATTGTGCAGATTGAGACCGAGATTGCCGATTTGGTTACTTCGAAGATCGAGGCAGACATTGACGAAACCGAGAGAAGATTTGTCGCACTGGGCGTGATTTCCCTCGCTGAAGGAACCGTGAGAAGGTGGCTCTCGACGCTGGATCCTCGGACATACCCGCATTTTGCATCAGTCCCGTTTGAGGAGACAGATGCGGCCGCATGGTCGCACCGCATGACAAACCTAGCCTGGGCAGGCCTCAGAGGAGTGAGGCGAGACACGGAGCTCACCCGCTAACGGATGTGCACCTGTGATAACGCTCTTGAGATGATCAGTCTCTGTATTTCAGATGTTCCTTCAAATATGGTGTAGATCTTCGCGTCACGATACCATCGCTGCACAGGGTATTCCCGAACGTAACCATAACCGCCAAGGATCTGCACTGCCTCTTCGGTCACTCTGACGGCAGTCTCGCCGGCAAAGAGCTTGGACATCGACCCCTGGGCGGAATCGAAAGGGACCTTGTTGGCGGCCATCCATGCGGCCCGATAAACCAGCAACCTGGCGGCGTCGATCATGACAGCCATGTCGGCCAGCTTAAAGGCAATCCCCTGATTTTCGATTATCGGTCTGCCGAACTGAACACGCTGTTTGGAATAATCGAGGGCAAACTCATAGGCTGCCCTTGCGATACCCAGGGCCTGCGAGCCAACCAATGGCCTTGAAGCTTCAAAGGTTGCCATTGCCGCCTGCGTCTTGGATCTCTTCCCCTCTTTGGCCCGGACAAGCCTCTCGTCGAGCGCTTCCTTGCCTCCGAGCAGCGCCGATCCCGGAATCTTGCAGTTGTCAAGAACAACCTCCGCCGTATGCGACGCCCGAATGCCGAGCTTCTTGAACTTCTGCCCCATCGAGATTCCCTTGGTTCCAGGCCCGATGACGAAAGATGCCTGGCCTCTCGCCCCAAGCGACGGATCCACGCTGGCTACGATGACGTGTACATCTGCAATCCCGCCATTGGTGATCCAGGTCTTGGTGCCGTCAAGAGTCCAGGTATCGGAGGCCTGATCATACACTGCTTTCGTACGCAGCGATGACACATCGGAACCAGCGTCAGGTTCACTGACCGCAAAAGCAGCCAGCTGCGGCTTATCGGCAGTGCCGACGCACTGCGGCAACCACTCGCCAATCTGCTGCGGCGTACCGTTGGCCATTATGCCCGCAATGGCAAGGCTGGAGCCAAAGATGGCTAGGGTGATTCCTGCATCCCCCCATGCCATCTCCTCGTTCGCTAAAGCGAGCGTCAGGCCAGTTGGATCAGCATACCCGTTAGCTATGAAATCCAGCGAGTAAAGGCCTACCTTCGCGGCCTCTTGTATAATCGGCCATGGCGTTTCTTCGCGCTCGTCCCACTCAGAAGCGGCAGGACGGATCACTTTCTCCGCGAAGTCATGAACCCATTGCTTGATTCCCAGCTGATCTTCATTGAGTTGTAGTGAAAACTCTCCCATGCCAAATCCTCTCGACCAATTCCCTACATATGTTACCAATCAGTAAGTAACGGGTCAACAACAGTTGAACTAAGAACCAGGAGTTCTTAGTTCAACCAGAGCATCGTGCCAAAAGATTTGGGTGGAAAGCGTTGGCTAAGAGAGTCGAACGTCCACAGCCTGAAGACCCTTGGGGCCTTCCTGGACCTCGAACTCGACAGCCTGCCCCTCTTCCAAGACTCTGTAACCATTCATCTGAATAGCACTAAAGTGAACAAAAACATCTGCACCATTGTCCTGAGAAATAAAGCCGAAGCCCTTCTCAGAGTTGAACCACTTAACAGTACCGGTCGCCACTGTGGCGATCTCCCTTCTAAAAAAGCAACTACACACAAGAAGGGTATTTCCATTGTCACAAGAAAAAAGTCTCTACTAGACAGCATTCAGATGGGTCGGCTACCCCTTCTCAAACTGCCACGATAGCACCTGCGCCACAGCATTAGCCACAATTATTTTTTAAATGGCAAACTAACCCAGCCGATCCCGGTTCACCTGAGGGTATTATCCCAGTCCTTTTGCCTGCCCGGTCAGGTCCTCGCGTGCCGCTTTCAGAGCTTTCTAACCTTGGGTCCAGACGTAGTGTCCTCAACCGAAAAGCCAAGCTCCAAAATATCGTTTCTCAGCCTGTCGGAAAGATCGAAGTCTCTTTCCGAACGCGCTAGCTCCCGCCTTTCCAGCAGTTCAACCACCCCAGCTGGCAACTCCTCGCCGCCGCCCTCTCGCAAGACGAGACCAAGAGCACCGAGCAAATGGGCCATCGTGGCGCCCAAACTAACCGCCTCGACGAGCCTTCCCTCGTCGAGCGACTGGTTCACCAATGATCGCAATTCGAAAAGCCTCGCCATCGCAGTGGGAGTATCGAGATCGTAGTCCATTGCCTCGATGAATCGTCGTAGCTCAATGTCGCTAAATGATGCTCCGGAAAGATCTCCTCCGGCCTCGATCACGCGTTGATACGTAGCGTCGAGCCTCGCAAGAGCCCTCGAAGCTTCAGCTATCGTCTGCGAGTTCACCTCCAGCGGAGACCGGTAGTGCGACTGAAGCACCAGAAGCCTGTAAGCCCTAGGGTCGGTATGATCAAGCAGATCGTCGAGAGTGGTGAAGTTGCCCAGAGACTTGGACATTTTCTCGCTTCCCACCATGACAAATCCATTGTGGACCCAGTGGCGAGAGAAGCTGTAATGCATCGCCTCCGCCTGCGCGCGCTCGTTTTCGTGGTGCGGAAAAGACAGATCGAGCCCTCCCCCGTGCAGGTCAAACTCTTCGCCGAGGATATCCACCGACATCACCACGCATTCCGTGTGCCAGCCTGGCCTGCCGGGACCCCACGGAGAGTCCCAGGACCATGACGAGTCACCTGAGAACTTCCACAAGACAAAGTCCATCGGAGACCGCTTGAAGTCCTTCTCCGCAATGCGTGCGCCGGCTTTGAGAGAATCAAGGCTCTGCCGCGCAAGAAGCCCGTAATCTTCGATTTCACTCACGTCAAAATAAATTCCGTCCTCGCCTTGATAGGCGACGCCGGTACGAACGAGAGAATCGATCAGCTCGATCATCTTGTGCACATAATCGGTTGCATGTGGAATGCTATGAGGCTCTAGAACACCTAGCTTGGCCATCGTGGAGAACCATTTTCCCTCAAATTCCGACGCAACCTCCCAAGGAGAACGGTTTTCGGTCTCCGCCCTCTCTAAAATCTTGTCATCAACATCCGTGATGTTTGAAACGTGTCTCACATCGAGGCCACGCCACTGCAGATATCTACGGAGAATGTCGAAGACCAAGGCGTAACGACCGTGCCCAAGATGAGCGAGATCGTATACCGTAGGTCCACAGACGTACATGGAGAAGCGACCAGAAGTAACCGGGACAATCTCGACGATGTCCCCAACTGCAGTATCAAAAAGACGAAGCACAAAAGGTACGGTACCGGATAGATGAGTTATTCAGTCCCCGAAAAGCCATCTCTTGATGGATTAGAGGAAAAATGGTTGAAAAAATGGAGCGAAAGCGGCACTTACAAGTACCGAAACGGCACTGAAAGAAGCAAAATATACTCCATCGACACTCCGCCGCCCACGGTAAGTGGTTCCCTTCACATTGGCCACGTCTTTTCCTACACCCACACTGATGTGATAGCCCGCTACAAGCGGATGAAGGGTTTGAGCGTCTTCTATCCCATTGGTTGGGACGACAACGGAGTGCCAACCGAGAGAAGAGTCCAAAACTATTACGGGGTGCGCTGCGACCCGTCGCTAGCCTACGACCCGGACTTCACTCCCCCTTCAGACGCCGGTGGCAAGCAGCTTCCGGTTTCCAGGCGAAATTTCATCGAACTTTGCGTAGCTCTCACAGCGGAAGACGAAAAGGCTTTCGAGGATCTATGGAAGCATCTCGGGCTGTCGGTCGATTGGGACCTCACATACACAACGGTGGGCCCCCACGCTCAGCGAGTTAGCCAGGCCGCGTTCCTGAAGCTTTTAGAAAAAGGGGAGATATTCAGTTCGGAAGCGCCGACCCTGTGGGATGTCGATTTTGCGACAGCCGTCTCGCAAGCGGAGCTCGAAGATCGAGAGATAGAGGGCTCGTTCCACAAAGTACGCTTTTACAAGGAAAGCGACAACTCGGAGGTCGTGATCGAGACGACGAGGCCCGAGTTGATACCTGCTGTAGTCGCTCTCGTCGCCAATCCGAAGGATGCTCGATTCCAAAAACTGTTCGGGACGTCCGTCTACTCTCCGCTATTCGGCGTCAAAGTTCCCGTGGTCGCCCACGAATTGGCCGACCCCGACAAGGGATCTGGAATCGCGATGGTTTGCACCTTCGGCGATCTTACGGATGTCACCTGGTGGAAAGAGCTAAATCTCGACCTGCGCCTGATCGTTGCACGGGACGGGCGTCTACTGGAGCCGCAATGGGGATCGGCGGGCTGGGAATCTCGCGACACAAGACTCGCCGAAGCCAACTACTCGGAGATCTCCGGGAAACCCGTTCGTCGAGC
>DAHVOF010000112.1 GCA_027318945.1 Actinomycetota bacterium
ATGAAGCAGAACTCGCAGTGGTTGTCACACGTTCGAACTTGGTCGAACAACGCCGATTCGATTTCTGCTCCTAAAGGTTGGCCGGCAAGTTTCTCCACCGTTAAGGTGTATTGAAGACCGTCCCTTTCGATGTCCACTTCAAGATCAGACTCATCAACGAGCAGCTGGTACTCGATAATGTCCCTGGGGCGCCTTCCATTGATAGCAAGTATCTCGTCACCAGGAAGAATGTGAGCCTTATCGGCAACGGAACCGCCAGCTACGGTCAGCACACGAGGGAAAGACATGATTCCTATAGTATTTGCCTGCCACTAATGTGGATCACGTGGACGTTGAAAAGGTACTGCTTGCACGACCGAGGGGTTTTTGCGCCGGGGTCGAAATGGCCATCAAGTCTCTCACGTGGATGGTTAGGATATTTGAGCCTCCGGTTTATTGCTTTCATGAAATCGTGCACAACAAAGTTGTTGTCGCACGGTTCGAGCAGCTTGGAGTACGGTTTGTTAATGCAATATCTGACGTGCCAGCTGGTTCACCGGTGATGCTTTCCGCTCATGGCTCAGCTCCCGAAACGGTGGAGTGTGCTCGTCGGAGGTCGGCCGTCAGCGTCAATGCTGTGTGTCCGCTAGTGACCAAAGTTCATCACGAGGTCAGGGTCCGTTCGAGGCGTGGCTCCTCAATTATTTATGTTGGACATAAAAACCATGATGAGGCGCTTGGTACAGTGGCAATTGCGCCTGACTCGATAACTTTGATTGAGACTGAAGCCGAGCTTGATGAAATGGCCGAAATTTCGGGACCGGTTGCCTTGATTAGTCAGACGACCCTCTCAATGGATGATTGGGCCGAAATTAGAGAACAAGTTATTCGAAAATATCCTGGCATATGGATGGCGAATAAGTCAGACCTATGCTTTGCAACCACCAATCGCCAACTTGCAGTGAGAGAGCTATCAAGCCGGTCGGACTCGGTGGTCGTAATAGGTTCAGAAAACTCATCCAATACCATCGCCCTAGAACGAACCGCACGTAAATATGGGGCCAGCCATGTCTATCGGGTCAACGGGCCTTTTGAGTTACCCGATGATCTCGTCGGCGTGGTGGGAGTGACCGCTGGTGCGTCTGCCCCGGAAGACGTCGTAGAAGCAGTTATAGAACGGTTGAATCCGAAACATGGAGTTGATGAGATCCTCGTCTCTGAAGAAGAGGAGTACTTCCCTCCACCGCCGGAGCTACGCGATATCCTAAAAGTGCTTACAGCTGCTGTGTCGCTTGCTCTGCTGTGTCCGAGAAGTGACGTCATGCCTACCGATAATGACAGTTCGTCAGACGCTTCGTCGATCCTGGGTAAACTGCTGGCATCGTTGGCAAGATCGGTGCAACCGTAATTACGATCGCTCGGAGTGGGGATCCGGTGAGAAGTTATTACGTCCTATGGGACATGCCAGTTGGAATGAGTATTACCCGAGACCAAGCATGGATTGCGCTTCATCGAAAAGCTCTTGAAGCGCCGCAGAGAGCTGTTCTGACAATATAGAAAGTGACGACCTCGGAACGCGACTGCCCCCTTCTCCCACGGTTGGATAAATTGGATCGCCTACCACCAGCACAATTTTGGTGGGTTTAGGAAACTTCTTCGATTTCCCCCACGCCCTTTCTGAACCGCCAATTCCGACTGGGACGATGGGCACATTTCCCTTAATAGCGATATAGGCGGCGCCTTCAAACAATCCTTCCACAGTGGATCCGCTCTTGCGTGTACCCTCAGGGAAAAGAACTAAAGGCTCGCCGCTTGCCAGAACTAGATTGCAGCGTCGCAAGGCTTCGCGATCGGCAGCGCCGCGATGAACCGGAAATCCCCCCAAGGCAGTGAGAATCGCACCGCTAAGCTTATACTTCCAGACCCCGTCTTTGCCCATGTACCTAAGGCGTCTTTTCGTGAGAGACGCAACAAGTAGCGTGTCTAAATTTGAGCGGTGTACTGGTGCAAGTATGAATGCCCCCTCGGGAAGCCTGCTCGCGCCCACAATTTTTACTCGCCAAGCGGTCTTGTTGAGAGCATTGACCAGTGTGCGCGCAAAACCGTAGGCATAGAGTTCCCAAGCCTTGGGAGGGCGCGCATGGAACGATTCCGGTGTGGTTTCCTTCGGTTTAATTACCATAAGCTCGCAAACCTACCTGGATATTGTGGCGTTGACGCTGTCCCCACGCTCTAATCGCGCGGTCCTCTACCTGCGATGGTGTGAGTTTGGAGGTATCGATGACCACCGAGCCGGGCGCCTTCAACAGTGGAGCAGCCAGTCTTTTGCTGTCTCTTTCGTCGCGGGCAGCCGTACTGCCTGCCGTGGCCTCGGAACGCCGCGCGGCTCTAACGGACGCGTCAGCCTCTAAATATATCTTCAAACTGGCGTCAGGAAATACTACCGTGGTTGTGTCGCGGCCCTCTACCACAGAATCCCCATGTTGTATCACCCAGGCTCGCTGCCAATGCAGCAGCTTTTCACGAAGTTTTGGGTGAACCGCAATCCTGGAGGCTGCGGCGGATACGGCTTCAACGCGGATGGCTTGAGTAACGTCAAAATCGTCGACTGCGCACTTACCCGTATCGAAAACGATATTCCTTGTCTCAGCTATCTTGACGATCGCGGCCTCGTCATCGAGGTTAACGTTGGATCTCAGGGCTGACCACGCTATCATGCGGAAGGTCGCGCCGGTGTCGAGATAGCTCATGCCAAGCCGAGCAGCGAGCGCTTGCGCTAAGGTCGACTTGCCAGATCCGGCTGGGCCGTCTATGGCCAGTACTTCCAAGCTTCGATCCTCCCTCCAATAGGAGATTCCTCCACCGGCGCTTGGACAACTCTCAGGTAAATCACAGTTGCCTGTAGAGCGGATCGCAAGCGGCAATGCTTTAATGTATATATGGCTATAACTAGATTTCCAAAAGATCGAGGACTAAGCGCGAGGATGGGTTTTACCGTCTTCCTTATAGGACTGCTCTACGTCGTCTTCATCTCACTTTTGATAGCAGTTGGCGTCCAGTCAATAACAGTAATCGTCATTGCGGCGGTCTTGCTCTTTTCGCAATACTACTTCTCTGACAAGATTGCTTTGTATTCCATGGGTGCCCGAATAGTCACAAGTGAGCAGGCGCCAGAGCTTCATGCGATTGTGGACCGCCTCGTCGCGATGGCGAACATGCCAAAACCACAGGTTGCCATAGCCGATATTGACATGCCAAATGCCTTTGCAACGGGTCGGTCGCCTAAAGCCGCGGTTGTTTGCGCTACGACAGGACTGCTTCGCCGGCTCGACAGCCAAGAAACAGAAGCGGTCCTAGCTCATGAACTTTCCCATGTTGCGCATAAGGATGTTGCTGTGATGACGATCGCAAGTTTCTTGGGAATGGTGGCCGGCTTTTTGACCAGAATCGCTTTGTGGTCTGGAATGTTCATGGGCGGCGGGAACTCTCGTGGCAATAACAATTCGAACAACAACGCAGCAGCGATCGAGCTTGCGGTCGTTCTCGTTTCGGCAATTATCTACGCGATCTCGTTTTTGCTCACTAGAGCGCTGTCGCGATACCGCGAGCTTTCCGCTGATAGGTCGGGGGCAATTCTTATCGGTAGGCCGTCGATGCTCGCGTCTGCGCTGGTGAAAGTGAGCGGAGAAATGGGAAGGATTCCAACCCGTGACTTGCGGTCAGCATCGGCGTTCAATGCGTTCTATTTCGCGCCAGCGCTTACGCAGGGCATGTCCCTCGGAAATCTCGTTTCCACTCATCCAACCCTCGAAAGGCGTCTGGAACAGCTGTCGAAACTTGAAGAGCAAATGAACAGGCCGAGCTAGGTTCGAGAGCTATGAAGATTTTTGACACCATACTTGGGCGCACTCAGCCTGCAAAATCGAATCTTGATAATTTGTTCTCGCTTCCTGGTGCGAGCATAACCTTGTCAGTTTCGGGCAATCTCGTTACGACTGGAAGAGCAGGAGTATGTTTCAAGCCAGCCTCCGGCGCCTCTTTTGAAAATGTTATTGCTGAATTTCAAAACGTGATTGAGACTATGGGATCCAAGGAACCTCCTCCTAGCGCGACGGACTCGTATGGATACGAATGGATTACGCTGCGGGATGACGATTTCGGTAACTTGGTGACGAAGACGCACGTCCTGAATTCCACAATTGATGACGCGGGGTTTGGGTCACAGCTACTCTGTTCAGTCTTTCCTTTTCGAGA
>DAHVOF010000126.1 GCA_027318945.1 Actinomycetota bacterium
CTCCCAAAACGAGACCCACAGCCATAGCCGAGACTGAGTAACCGCATTTGCGGGCCAGCACCCCGACTACCACAAAAAAAAGCATCTCGACTGTGCCCCCGATATCCCCGATCGAGCTGAAGCTCCCAAGGGCCGCCAGACCGCAGATGAACGGAAACAAGACCGGCCCCCGGATCCGGGTAATCTTTGACGTCTGGGGCGCCAGAAGAAGGCCTATCACGCAGGAGACCAGGCCCACGATGGCGAAGATCCACATCATGGTGTAGGGAAGCGCAGGGTACTGCTTCAGGAGCGGAAAGCCAGGCTGGATGCCCAATATGCTCAGGGCGGCTATAAAAAGGACCATACCTACCCCCGACGGCAGTCCCAAGGTGACAGCGGGAAGGATGGAACCCACCTCCTTGGCCAGTGAAGAGCCCTCCGCTGAGATGACACCCTCCGGCACTCCGGTGCCAAACTTGTCTCGTGCCCGCGACACCCGCTGGCCGAGTCCGTAGGAGATATAGTTGGCGGTGAATCCGCCGATACCCGGGATCAGACCTAGCAGGCTCGCCACTATCGCAGAGCGTGCTACGTCGAAAGGACGGGTTAGAACGTCCTTCACGCCAAGGCGGATCTGTGCCCCGAAGTCCGTGATGGCAACCCTATCCGTGCTGGCGCTTATCGAACGGCCCGTCCCGTACATGATGACCATCTGGGTCACTGCAAAGACTCCCAGCGCAAGCGGAACCACGTCAATGCCGCTGATGAGAATGGGGAGCCCGTCGGTGAATCGGTTCGTCCCGCTCACCGGGTCACTCCCCACAAAGGAAAGCATCAGCCCGAATCCTGCCGAAACGAGCACTTTGCTGGGCCGAACCCTTCCTCCGGAGAGACCTACCAGCACAAGGGCAAGAATGATGATAGCCATATACTCGGGGGGTTTGAAGAAAGCGATCAGGGAGCCCGCCAGTTGGAGCAGGAGGACGAACACGATGCAGGCTATCCAACCCCCCATCCAAGTGCAGGTTGCAGAGATGGCGAGCGCTCGACCGGCTTCGCCACGCTGCGCCATCGGAAATCCATCGTTCGTGGTAGGAAACGATTCAGGAGCGCCTGGAGTGTTCAGAAGTATGGCAGTGATGGAGGCTGAAAAATATTCGCCTCCCAGAGTGCCAAGCATGAGGGCGACTGCCGGCACTACTTTCATATGGTAGATCAGCGTCAGCATCAAACTGAGAGCCACACCAACGCCCAGCCCTGGCAGCATCGCGATGAACATTCCTGTACACATACCCGCGAGAAGGTACGGCAGCGCTCCTGGAGTAAGAAGCTGCGTCAACCCATTAACGAGATTGGAAAGCAATTGCGGCCCCCTCCCGGAATTGAATGTGAAGACTAAGCCGAGCCCTGATGCGACCGGCTGGATACGGCAGGCCTCCCAACCTTTGCCCCACAAAGGCTGGAATCTAAAAGCACGCTACTGGCCGGCAAGAACACCGAGCCAGCAGTTAGAACGTATGCTTTTCTCCCAATTGAATTTGTCTGATTGAACTTCGAACACGCTTGGCCTGTACGCGATTATAAACTGAGACACCCCGATGAGCCAGGACGGAGGTGCTACATTTTTCTTATCACCTCTCATGGCCGCAAATTGCGGCGACAGGCTCGTGCATCAGCAATTTCTATTTGACCTATTTGACGAGCTTCCCGGAAACCTGCTCTGAACAGCGTCGGAAGCCTCGGCTATTTCTGCTGGAGATCGCCTGATTCTTGAGCTGGGAACCTTCAACCAGCCCGAAGCTCCCTATAAAGCGACACGATTCGAAGGGGCAGCTGGGTAATGTCAGATATGATCTCGTACCCCATGTCGCTGCACATTTCACGAAGATAATCGTTGCCCTCTTCGTCGACCGTCAGAAGGAACGGCACTACCCCATTCGCTCTGGCCTCGTCAAGCGCCTTGCGAGTATCTTGAACGGCGTAGTCGAGGATGAACTCTTCCCCGTAATCGATTCCGTAGTCGATGTCGAACGGCCGGCCGTCGGAGATTATCATCAGCATCTTGGTCTGGCACTCCTGCCGGACTAGCTTCCTCACGGCATGTCGAATGGCAGGGGCCATCCGCGTCGTGTGAACAGGCTTCAGAGCGCCTATGCGTTGTACGACTTCCGCCGAGAAGCGGTCCTTGAACTCCTTCAGGCAGAAAAACTGGACATCGTCCCTGCCTGTTCCAGAGAAACCGTAAATGGCCACAGCGTCGCCAACCTTGGTGGTGACGGCGAGCATCAGCATCATGCTCTCCTTCTCCACATCTATGATCCGGCGCGACTCCTCTTTCGGATCCGAAGAACCTGCGACGCTCTCCGCAGTGGACGCGCTTAGGTCAAGAAGAAAAGCGACAGCGACGTCCCTTGCAACCCGCTCCCGGGCACTGTAAACATTGTCCGAAACTTTCACTCCCGCTGAAAGATCGATTACCGCATCGATGCATGCGTCGATATCTATGTCATCCCCGAAAGGCATCCGGTAGACCTTCCTCAAGTTCTCGGGGGCTATCGACTCCACCACCTTCAGAATCCTTGGGATCAGAGTGGAATTTCTCCTCAAGGTATCGCTGTAGAGCCGATCCTCCGATCCGCCCGCAATGCTCTGCTCCCTGAGGGCGCACCAGTTCTTGAGGTACGCGTTTTTCTGATAGTCCCACTCGGGATATATAAAGACATCCGGATCATGGGTATGGATCTCGCCTGCCGCATGCTCGCGGTCTTCCTCTTCGTGACCGTGATCGTGTGGGAGCGGCTTCGGAGGGCTTTGGAGATCCTGCTCGAACTCGTCATCCTGCATTGCCATAGGATCGGGGTCGAGTAATATTTTCGATCGCGCGGGCATATCGCGAAATGTGAAGATCGACTGAAGCTCAGGGGGAGCAGAAGCTTCATAGTTCCTGAGCCAGAAACC
This sequence comes from Actinomycetota bacterium, assembly GCA_027318945.1. Taxonomy (GTDB): domain Bacteria; phylum Actinomycetota; class Acidimicrobiia; order Acidimicrobiales; family Acidimicrobiaceae; genus SCQM01. The sequence goes on from DAHVOF010000126.1 coordinate 2,941, forward strand.
CATCTGCTCGCGGTAGCTGACCGGCTCGAATCTCACCTCCAAAACCACATCGCCTTCGAGATGGACCGGATCCGGCTCGGGCCACTCCGTAGGCCAGCGCACCCCTGCGTCATGGGAACGCGATTCCGACAGCGCTATAGGCACTTTTTCAATGCCGGGGACCGCCACGTTGGGCATTGCGACTAGCAGATGGTAAATGCGGATGGTTGCTTCGGCCGCATCCTCCACAGTTGCGCCAGCCGTGCCAAGGGAGTCGAAAATTCCCACCGCTATAGATACGGAGTCTCTAAGGAACGCCGGCGCGTCAAAGCGCAGAAGGCGGCCGTTCAGGCTGAGCCTTACTATGACCTCCGCTAGAGCCTGCCGGGGAGCCATGTCGGACACGTCGGGCCGAATATCAAGCTCACGCGATTGGATTCTGGAGCAGAGCCCCGCCAGCCCCTTGTACTTCCTGGCAGCCCACTCGTCGATCCTGAAATCCTCTAGCACGTTGAATAGATCCAGAGCCAGAGCCCTATTCGCAAATAGCCTGAAGAACCAGTCGAGTTGCGAATCGCCGTCATAGACCGGGATGCCTTTCAGCGAATCAGGCCGCAAAGATGAAAAATGGCGGGCGGGAGATAGAAATTTGAATTTATAGGTTCCACTCTCGTAATGAATGGCGCGGTGTCCCACCGCCAGCTTGTACCAGTCGGCGCTTTCCTGTTCGGCGGGAAGCCTTACCGTCGACCTAGTGTCCGGAGGCGGAGAACTGCGTTCCTCCTCCGAGAGCGGTACAAGACTCACCGACCTTGCAGACAATGCCTCATAGAAGATGGTAAGCCTGCGCTGCACCTGCTCGAGCAGCACGGCGTGTTCGAGGCTGCTAGCCAACGAAGATGGCCTCCGCTACCTCTCTAACCCCGCCCTGGAGCTGCGCATCATCTGTTATTGCCTGAGTTATAGCCATCTCTATGGCGTCGCGGGCATCAAGGCCGTGCCGGATCAGCTTTCCGGCGTAGATAAGGAGACGGGTGTTGGGACCTTCGAGCATCTCGAGAGTATTGAGATTCCTCAGCTTGGCGGCCAGAACCGCCAACGAGTCCGCTAGGTCAAGAGTCACCCCGGCCTCGTGAGCGATGATGGACGCCTCGATCTCGAGCGGTGGATATCCAAACTCAATGGCGGCGAACCGCTGCCTAGTGCTGTGTTTGAGGTCCTTCAAGCTCGATTGATACCCAGGATTGTACGAGACCACAAGAAGGAACTCCTCGTGAGCGTCGATGATCGTCCCCAGCTTGTCTATCGGCAAGAACCGCCGGTAGTCCGTGAGGGAGTGGATGACGACCGTGGTATCTTTCCTGGCTTCTACGACCTCATCGAGATAGCAGATGCCCCCATACCTGACCGCCCTTGTGAGGGGACCGTCAACCCACTCCGTGCTCGAGTTGCTCAGCAGGAACCTTCCAACGAGGTCGCTGGCGGTCAAATCTTCGTGGCAGTTGATAGTCACCAATGGAAGCGCCATGTCGTGGCTCTGGATCCCCAAACGCCAGGACATATACTCCACGAAACGCGTCTTACCGCATCCTGTCGGTCCTTTGAGCAGCACCGGGATGTGATTGTGGTAGGCGGCCTCGAATGACTCCACCTCGTTGGCGATCGGGAGATAGAACGGCTCATTTGCTACGCGGTACTCTTCGATCGGAGTCTGCTTGGCCTCTATTCGGCTCATTTATCCAAGTCCTCGATATCAGTTGATCGGCTGCCCGAACTCCCCGTCCTGATCGCGTTTGATCCAAGAGATTGGGTCTTCGGCGTAGTCCTTCATATAGTCGCCGTCATAGTTCACGCCTGGAACAGCGGGTATCCAGTGATACTCCAAAAGCTCCGGGCCTCCCACCGAACTCGCTAGACGCACGACCTCAGGGTCATCGAATAGCGACAGACGACCTTTGTCGATAACCTTCACCCAACGCCCTGTGCCACGCTCGAGGATCTCGTAAGTCGGGAAGATGTTGTGAACATGGGGGAAGTGCATAGTGGGGAGGTTGTTGGCTTTGGCGTACGACAAAAATTCCTTGTCCCAGTGTTCAGCGCCGAACCCGAAGTGGACTACTCCGGCTCTCATCCGTTCGGGCAAGTTCGTAGCTGGATCGCCGCTGGCCCACAAACCCTCGATATGCCTGTAGAACCAAGGGTTCGTCCCGATGGAAGCATCGTTGAAATACGCCCAACCCTTGTAAGGGAATCCTGGATACTCGACATCCCTGTAACGCTCCACGACTTCTCGCCAAAGATCACCGTACTTTCCCCCTCCGGTGATTTGCTTGATCATCCCGCCCTCCACCTCCACTTTGATGTGCGGGAAATAGCCGGTGTGGTTGCTCGTGCCAGCCACTACTCCGTTGATCGTAGGCATGAGGATCTTTGCCTGCTCGAGGAAGGTCTCCACCGGGTGGGCGAACCTTATCCCCTGCAAGGTCGAGCCCAGGATGTGCCCGGCGATGTAGGCTCCATTCGGCCACAGCGCGGCTTGCGCGTCGGTGACCTTCCAGGAGATGTCAGTCCCCTGCGGGTCGGTTATATGCACCGCCTCGGCGCGTTTGAAGTACTCGAGTATCTTCAGATCGAACATCCGCCAGAGCTCGTCCGGATAGTTGTTACCCCTTGAAATGAAATCCTCGTAAGTGTTGAAGCACCAGTTGTTGCGGATCTTCCCTCCGGTTACGCGCTTCCAGTGATTTCTCCCGCTTTCACCGGTGAACACCCCGGTATAGCCAGGCCTGTCATCCAGATAACGCTTGAGAGCGTCGGCCTCGACCTTGTATTCGACACCGCGCTCGGTCATCGCGGCAAGCCGGTCCGTGATCTCGCGCCAGCCGTCTGCCGCGCTGAACTCGCGCCCTTCTATTCCAAGATCCTTGAGATTGATGCTGTCGACCTTGCGAGCCCCGTCATCTAGTAGGGCCTTCTTCAAGGCTTCGAGAACCAGGTGATTCTGGTTCGGATAGGTAACTATGAGAAGCTGGTCGTCGGGCTGAAGATCACCCAAAGCAGCCCGTCCATACCTGTGCCTTACAACGGATCGCGCAATGGGCATTAGCTCTTCGACACTATCGACCCTTTCCTGCGCCAAATATGCAGGATAGCGTGGAGCCGGATGCTGAAAGTCTGACATTGTTGAATCCCCCTCTCTCGATCAAGCAGGCGCAGCGCTCTTCTAGCTGCGACACCTGTTCCAGTTCGTTTGGCCCGAATGATTGTCGAAGACGTGCTCAAGACGAACGCAATCCAAATACCAGTGGAGTCGCGGCGCGCGCAATGCCCGCGGCCAAGTGAACTCCCAAACCACCTAGCGACTAGCAATGGCCCCGACGGATCTGACAGATATCCGATCGGATGCCGCAGGTCGGAAATCTAGCGGACCAGCTGCGCGGCTTTGCGAAGATTCAACATCCAGCCGCTAACCCCCGGCTACTTGCACAAAATTGAGCGCTCCCCGTACCTCTCTTGCTTCCGTGCGCACGCAAGTCGCTTTGTCACCAGTGATCTTACTTTCAGAAGTTTTGGCTGACTAGCACCGGCGCGCAACAAAATTCTTATCACCCTTCGTCCGTAACCGAAGCTCAACTCCCCAGCTCACAGTGTTGAAAGCCTGCCCAGAAAGGCTCACAAACCACAACCGCCGCTCCGTGATGGCAAAATATTACGTTTGTCTTGAACAAGCGTTTAACACGCCAGCCTTCCTGGCGCATGGCGTGTTGCGGGAAAACCTCAGATGGATTTCGGCATCTCTTTAATCCCCGGCGACTTTTTGAAATTGGCTGGGAACGGCGCAAAAGCAAAAGTAGTGCATCTGCAAGTTTCTTGCGCCAACATCTGATACAGTGTTCAGCACCTTTTGGTCCCATATGATTGGGGTGCCTCGCATGGACGAGCGTGATTTGCGAATCTTCCTGAATCTCTCGGGGTTTGACTCCATCAGAGAAGCAGGGCGGAATCTTTACATGACCCAGCCTTCCCTGAGCCTGCACATCAAGAAGCTCGAAAAGGAGGTTGGGGCCGAACTAATCCTCAGGAATCGGAGCGGCTTCGAACTCACGGCGGCGGGCAAGCAGCTCCTCGGCTTTGCCCCGATATTCATCGCACTGTGCGAAGAGATCCGGCAGCGCACCTCAGAGGAACCGGACATTGACGGCTCGTGGAAGATCGGCGCCACGTCCTCACTCTCCATCTTCCTACTGGGTCCCGTGCTGGGCCATTGGGCAATACGAAAACCAAGATTCAATCTGACAGTTTCAGTGGCGCGCCACTCAGCCATAATCAATGACGTCCTGCATGGGCGCATATGCATGGGGCTGGTAAGAACCCTGCCTACAGATGTCATAGGAATCAAGAGCGTCCGCCTGGGTGAGGAGAGAATCCTATGCGTGGAATCTGTCCTGAACGATCCGCCAACCTCCATTGCGACCATGAACGGGAAGACTCTCTTCTGCCCGGCTTCCGACAACATTCTCTGGGAAGCCGTGAACAGGTTCATAACTGAATACCACATTGAACCCGGCAAGATACTTCACGTCGCAACAGCCGAAGCTAGGGCCCAGGCAGTCATGGAGTCGATCAACACGGTAGCTTTTGTACCGGAGTGCACCCTGAAATTCCGAGGCAACGATACTCATGCTTTGCGCCAGATCGCCACGCCGGACAGCACCAAAAACCCGACCAGCCCGGTATACGTGATATGGCGCGAAGACAAACTGCCCAAAGAGCTCAACGGGCTTGTCACAGCTCTGAGGCGCAAGTTTCAGGACAAGGCGGTGCGAGCCAGCTGACGCGGGCATGAAATCGTGCGCGCGTCAGGGTCCGGGCGTAGTGAAGTCGATCGACGAGCTGACAATTATGTCTACCCTCCGGTTCTTCGCCTGCCCGCCGGGCGTGGCGTTGGACGCGAGAGGGTGGTATTGACCGTAACCAACAAGCGCGATAGAGCTCGGATCCACTCCACCAACCTTGGTCATTCGAATGACTACCGTTGTAGATCTTGCGGCCGACAACGCCCAGTTCGTGGCGTATACGCCTCCCGTAATCGGTTCGTTGTCGGTGTATCCAGCGACTTCAATTGCATTTGGATAGCTTTTGAGCACCCCGGCAATGACGTCTACAACTTCTTTGCCAATCGGAGCAAGCTGAGCGGAATCGGTGCCAAAAAATGCCGAATCCGCCGCCAATCCAACCGTAATCCCCGTGGAATCAGATGAAATGCTCACATCGCCAACCAAGCCTTTTGCGCTGAGCGCAGCAATCAGCTGTTCCTGAATTAGACCCAGCAACTTCGTCTGCGGTGTCGCCTTCGGCGCAGGATTCGATACGGCTGGTAACGTAGTCGTTGCCGTGGGGACGTAGGAGCCCAGAGCTTGGGCCGCCGACTGTCTGAACTCGCGGTATTTTGCCATGTTGAGGGCGGATATCGCGAACAGCACCACGAAAAGCACCAGAAGCAGCGTTATCATGTCGGCGTAGGTCAAGAGCCACCGATCCCGCCCTGACTCCCCATGCCTCTTAAAATCCGAAAAGGCTTTCTTTTGCCGGATCGGAACGAAGCTTTTTGACTTCTCCTCCATAAAAAAACCTCCGACCCACATCAGTGTTTACGGCCGCAACTCTAGAGCAGTTGAGCGCGCCCAGGATTTATATGATGCCTTGGCGCCACACGTGCCGTCCGTACCCAAGTTCGCTGCCTCTGTCAGGAGGAGCTTGACATCGAGCGGTACACTTGCCAGCTGTTCCGACACGGCTCGACAAAGGCAATCTTGCCTGCTGGACTTCAATTCAACCTTTAATCAGGATCTTGACCGAACCAAGCCCGCACGCCACAGGATCCGCCCGTGACGTCGAAGCCAGACGTGGCAAGTCGCAAGTTCCCCAGAGAAGACTTCACGCGCCTCGGCGTTGCCGCCTACGATTGCGCCCAACGACAGAACAGCAGAAGGTCAGTGACAGGCAAAAGCCAAGTCGTTTTTGCGATGCTCGGGGGAAGGAACAACATGCGCGGGCCTACACACAGCTAGGAATGTGCCTGCAAAAACGCTTGCCCTACTACGACATGGAGAAGCACGGCCCGAAGGCCCAGCCCAGGCGAAGCTATGACAGTGGAAAAGGTCGACTATTGCGGTGGCTTCGACGGTTTGTTCTCTAAGATCACCTGGATTTGCCTGTGGGAAGGGAGCCACGTAGCACAAGGGCATCCGCGCGAGTGGGCCCGCACCAGCAGGCCCACTCTTTCATTCCCACGGAGGCGGGATGAATCTGTTAAGTTCTTGCGGCTTGACCACGGGCTTCCGGCACCTCATCCATGTTGCGTTGCGGCCCTACCGAAGCCAGCTAAATTTCACCTTATGGCAACGTGACGTAGCCGTGCCTGGACTTCCAAAGGAAGTACTTCTCGAACGCGAGCTTCATAGCATGCGCCTGCGGGCCAGGAATAAGGATCCCGTGGCCTAGAGCAGGAAGCATCTTGTCGGCGAGTATGATCACGCCGTTGTTGCCGGCGTCCATGACGCATACCGCGGGCATGTCTCCGAAAGCCTCGTGAGCCTGCACCGGCTCTCCCTTGATCTGGGCGGCAATGTTCCGAGCTGCAACGTGAGCCATCCGCTCGGTGGGGAAGCCGGTCTTGGGAATCCCCACCGGCACCGCCGTTTGCCACGGCACTGTCACCTGGGCTGCGATTCCAACCGCATAGACCTCATCGTAAGATTGGCTCTGGTAAGTGTCGCGAACCTTGACATACCCCTTGTCGTCGGTGAGATCAGGTACGTCCTTCAAGAAATCCTGCCCTAAGAATGGAGGTATTACCATCGCGTAGGAGAAATCCACCGCTTTCCCGTCACCAAGAACGATGCGGCCCTCATCGACATGGTCGATGGACGCATTGACAATCGGAGTGATCTTCTCCTTCTTGAGAAACATTCCTAAAAGGGTCTCTCCATGAGGAAGACCGCCAATTCCGAAATGGCCCAGGAACGGCTCGGATGTAATGTAGGTGATCTTTGACCGGTTCTTGAGTCCAGCTTTTCGCAGCTGGTGCGAAACATTGAACAAGTACTCATATGCTGCTCCGAAACAACCTGCGCCCTGAGAAGCGCCGATCACTATGTCGCCGGGATTGCTCAAAAACTTTCGCCAACCTTCACCTGCCCGGATTGCGTCTTCCAAGGTTGTGATAGTGTAAGCGTTGCCCGTTGGGCCGAGGCCTGGCGCTATGGCGAAATTGTTCCGGTACCCCGTTGCTATGACGAGGTAGTCGTAACTGAATTGTCCGACGTTGGTGCTTACACTCTTCCCTTTCAAATCGATCCCGTTAGCCTCCCCCTTCACGAAATCGATTCCGTGCGTTTCAAAGGTCGGTTCGAGGGGGAACGTAAGGTCCGATGGGCGGCGCTTCCCAAATGGTAGCCAAATGAGCGAGGGGTTGAACACAAACTCATCGGACATCGATACCACTCTGACGTCGACATCTCCGTTGAGCTCATGGCGAACCGCCAACGCGGCGGTGAGTCCCCCAAAGTTCCCACCCAGGACCAACACTTTACTGCGAGCCATACCTGCCTCCGCTACATATAGGGCACTATCTGCCACTTCGGGGAAGATACCACTAATGTCCGGGAGAGTAAAGGAAGATTCCACGGGCAAACACGGAAACCAATGAGGCAATCCTACGGTGCTGCCACGTGCGTATCCCACGAAATTACCGGCCTGGATCTCCGGCTTCGGTACCCATAATCCGGACTCTCGCACCCGGTAAACCTTCGGTAGGTTCGAACCGAGCAAAGAACTGGTTACGGCTTTGCGAAAGATCTTTTCTAAATGAGAAGATTTCCGCCTTCTCGCAAACACTGATTGCAGCCAGCTGCACTACCCTCCTATTTGTGAGTTGTTCTCTCATTACCACCCTTGAATGGTCTTACCCGAAACCCCAACGGATTAGCCATCTATGAAAAGATCCGGACAGCGCGAAAGGAGCAGAACGGGCGCGCTCCGCGAGTACTCCGCGGATGCGGCAAGATCAGGGTGGCGATCCCTCCGTCTTCTTTTCGGTGGGCCAGCAAGAACGCGGGTAATCTTGCTGCTGGCGGGGGTACTAGCACTCAACAGCGCAGACATCGCCACGGTGGGCGCCTCCGCCACGCAGCTTCGCATCGGGTTACACATTTCCAACACCGACATCGGCCTGCTCGTCGCCGCGACTGCGGCAGTGGCAGCTGTTTTCAGTGTTCCTTTCGGTATCCTCGTGGACCGGGCTCACCGGGTGGCGGTGATCTCGATCACCGTAGCAACCTGGGGGGCAGTGATGCTGATCAGCGCATTCTCCACTAGCTTCAGCCAACTGCTGACAATTCGCCTCGTTCTAGGCGCCATGACCGCCGTCTCCGGGCCAGGAGTGGCGTCCCTGATCGGTGACTACTTTCCGGCCGGCGAGAGAGGAAAGATTTACGGCTACGTCCTCGCAGGAGAGCTGCTGGGAGCCGGGGCAGGCTTCGTCATAACGGGCGATGTGGCGGACATCTCATGGCGAGTGGCGTTCGCCCTCCTGGCTGTGCCTACAGTCCCCCTTGCATGGGCGCTCGGCCACCTTCCGGAACCGGCACGCGGAGGCGCAAGCCAGCTCCTTCCCGGTGCGGAGCGAATAGTAGGGCACCGGGAACTGAAGCTTCGAGAGCGCAGGCGGGAGAGAGGGACGGGCTCCGGCAAGGATTGGAACCGTCCGAGTACAGGCTCGGTTCAATCCCTGTTTTCAAACGAGGGCGGCGGGAACGGGAAAACCCAGAGGTCAGGCGCACATAATGGGCACGAACCCACTGACGCTCAACAACTCGCCAGCCAGCTTGGCATAGAGGCAGACCCCAACGCAGTTTTGAACACGGACCCCAGAACCATGGGGGTCTTCACGATGTTCCGCTACGTTCTCAGCGTACGAACGAACGTCTTTCTCATAATCTCCGGCATCTGCAGCTACTTCTTCCTCACCGGCGTAGAAACCTTCGGTCTCGAGTTCGTCAAGGGCCAGTATCACATGCCCCAGCTCCTAGCCAGCCTCCTCATGCTGATCGTCGGCGGGGGAGCAATGGTGGGGGTGCTGATCGGCGGCCGTTTGGGAGACAATCTCGTCAAGCGCGGGCGCCTCAACGGCCGTCTGATAGTCGCAGCCGTGGCGGCAATCATCACGACAGTTCTTTTCGTGCCGTCATTCGTCACGCACAGCGCGTTTACCGCGCTGCCCTATATCATCGCGGCGGCTTTCGCCCTTACCGCGCAGAACCCTCCGATAGACGCAGCCCGCCTTGACATCATGCCCCCTCTGCTCTGGGGCCGCGCCGAAGGCGTGCGCTCGCTGCTTAGAACCGCGGCGCAAGCTCTCGCGCCCCTCGCATTCGGCGCCATCTCCGATGCCATCGGTCTCAGATACACGTTCGCGATCATGCTGATTCCTTTTCTGGCAAGCGGAGTAATCCTGCTGTTAGCGCTCCGCAGCTACCCGAGAGACGTTGCCACTGCAGCGCTCTCGGCAGATTTGGAGGGCAGGGAAAGCTAAAAGCCACGGCTTATCCCCCAGCCAAGCATCTGGCTGTCATCAGGACATAGTTGGCGGAGATCACACGAGCTGGAACCAAGACCACTTTTGACATGCTGTTTCTCCAATGGTATCAGCCAGTGGCTTCAAGCCGGGAGCAAACGGCTACAGGGCCTTCCCATCGACACGACGACATGATCTAGCGCGCCACAGTGCAGCCGTCAGCGCGCGTCGGCCTTCATCTTTTCCCACGCCTCACGGGCATCGGCCACCGAGCCCTCGTCCTCTATTGTGGAAACGTCGCCAGGATCCTTGCCAAGGGTCACGGCTTTGAGCACGCGGCGCATTATCTTGCCTGACCTCGTCTTTGGAAGCGCGTCAACGAAGTTGACGTCTGAGATTACCGCTATCGGGCCAAGATGCTCCCGCACGGTCGCAAGGAGCGACCCACGCAGCTCGTCAGAAGGGGCGTTGCCCGCTCTGAGCACAATGAATGCGGATATGACCTCGCCTCGCAGCTCATCTGGACGGCCAGTCACCCCCGCTTCTGCCACGGCTGGATGGTGCAGAAACGCCGTTTCCACCTCGATGGTTCCAATGCGGTGGCCCGCTATCTTGATGATCTCGTCAGCTCTCCCGGAGAACCAGAAGTAGCCGTCCTCATCCACCGAGGCGGAGTCACCCGTATAGAACACATCTGGGATCACTCCCCAATAGTCCCTCCCGTAGCGCTCCTCGTCTTTCCATATTGTGGCGGTCAGGCCGGGGAATGGTCTCGTCACGACCACTATTCCCTTTTCATCCACCTCGCATTTGCGCCCATCGAGATCCCTGATCTCCGCAAACATCCCGGGCAGCGGTACGCCTGCGGAACCGGGCTTGATAGGCAGGAGGTTGACTCCGAATGGATTGCCAAAGACCGGGCCTCCGGTCTCGGTCTGCCACATGTGATCGATGACGGGAACTTTGTTTCCCAGCACCTCGTGCTGAAGCCACTCCCACGCCGGAATGTTGAGCACCTCTCCAGCGCACACAACCCTTGTCAGGGAGGAGATGTCGTGGAGCCGGGCCGGCTCCGCGCCGTGGCGCATAAGCATTCTGACGGCCGTAGGGGCGGTGAACACCCCCGAGACGTGGTAGCGGTCTACGATCTGGTAAAGCTGCTGCGGGCTGGGGTAATCCAGCGCGCCCTCATACGCTATCGTGGTTGCTCCCATCAGGAGCGGGGCGTAAACGATGTAGCTGTGCCCCACAACCCAGCCGATGTCGGAAGTTGACCACCATACGTCGCGCTCGGTCATACCGAAACAGACCCTTGCTGAGGTGGTGATGCCCACCTGGTACGGACCGTGGGTGTGCACAGTAAGCTTCGGCTTGCCAGTGGTTCCAGAGGTGGCGAGTATGTAAGCCGGCTCGTTCGATTCCATGATCTCGTAGTCGTCGGGCTGGCCCTCTCCCAGCTCGAGAAAGTGCGCCCAGGTGATGTCGCGACCTGCCTTGAGTCCGCCAGGCTCGCCCTGGCGACCGAGCACCACCACCTTCTCAATGGGGGATCCGGGATCGGCCAAAGCCTCCGCAACTATCCCCGTCAAAGGTACGAGACTTCCCTTGCGCCAAGTGCCGTCGGCTGTCAGCAACACCTTCGCCTCCGCAAGCCTGATCCGCTCGGAAAGGGCCCCGCTTCCAAACCCGGCGAATACCACCAAATGTATGGCGCCGATGCGCGTCACCGCCAACATGGCCGCAATAGCCTCTGGCATAGTGGGCATGTAAATCGCTACCCGATCTCCGCGTTTGACTCCGATGCCCCTGAGCCCTTTTGCGATTCGCTTCACCTCGTATAGGAGCTGTCCGTAGGTGAAGCTTCTCCGCTCGCCCATCTCGTTCTCAGAAATTAGAGCGGTGTGTCCTCCCCAGCCCCTGTTTACATGGTGATCGAGAGCATTGAAGGAAATATTCGTGCGGCCGCCAAGAAACCATCGAAAAGTCGGAGGATCATGCTCGAACACCTTGTCCCAGGTTCTAAACCAGGGTATCTGCCGTGCCGCATCATCCCAGTACCCATCCGGATCGGACTGAGCCCATTCGATAATGCGGCGCACCGCCGGGCTGACAATATCCATGACTCCCCCTTGCTGATCGAGCTGTCGTCGGCATTCTCGAGTTTCCCGCCTCTCCACACCAGGCCTCAACGCACCCGACGCGCTTGTCCAATTGCTAATCTACAGTCATCTCGTTCGAATCTCAATGGCACCAATTTTCACCAGGCACTTCCCTGCCCTGAACAACCGGCGAGGCGGCGTTCTGGGGCAAGAAACTGCTTACCCATAGCTAGATACTTGTGCGTAGATGATGGTATAAGGCTTATGTGCTCGTTTCATCGTTTCAATCGGAATCGCAGCAAAAGAGCTTGGGGTACACCCAGGCACCCTGCGGTTCAGAAGCTGAGGGCCGGATAGATGTGCCTGAGCGCACTGCTGGCGGACGCAGACGGTATGACCTTGCAAAGCTCCGCCACTTGGCTTCCCACCAGGGCACCATCTAAGCGTGTGACAGTCCTCTATGCCAGAGTCTCCACTGCTGGACAAAAGGACGACCTTGTACTCCAAGTGGCACTACTGGAATCGTTCGCAGCACAACGGCTGGGTCTACGAAGTCATCGAGGACGTGGGTTCAGGTCTCAACTACCAGAAGAAGGGTTTACGCCAGCTCATCACAAGAATCTGTTCTGGAGAAATCGAACGAC
>DAHVOF010000128.1 GCA_027318945.1 Actinomycetota bacterium
CCTCCACCCATTGTCCTGAAGATGTCTGGTATTCGAGGTGCCTGGCTCGCACGACTGCAAGCGCCTGGAATCCAGTCAGATAATGGCAGCCGGTATTGGGGACGTTCAAGCCGGAATAAGCATCTCTGACAGGATACGGGAAGTACATGTTGAGCCCCCCGAGGGTGGTCACGATATTCTGAAACGTATCAAAGTTCAGCTCCACGTAGTGTGAAATGCTTATTCCTAGGTCTTGCTCGATGGTTTTAACCAATTGGCTCGGACCCGCGTTCAGGGCGGAGTCGACACGGTTTGATAACGGACTGCCGGGAATGGGCATGAACAAGTCCCTGGGTATGGATACCAGTGAGAGCGTGCGGGTTGCCGGGTTGACATGAAGGATCATGGTGACGTCGCTTCTAGCCCCCCCAACTTGCTGGGGAGTCCCAAAGGCAGCAGCCTGTTTCCCATTAAGTGCAGCCCTCGAATTCGAGCCTACGATCAGGATGTTCATGGGCTGGTTCGATGAAGCCGGCTTGGTCAGATTGCCCACGGATAGTTTCTTGATCTGTCCGTACCGGTATCTTACGTAGCCGTATCCAGCGATCGCAGCCACAACAATGATGCCCACAAGGACAATGGCGATATTCCGAACTCTCTTACCCGTCGACCTGCGCTTATAATGCCTTCTTCGTGATGGCGCGAAAACTTTTGGATCGCTTTGAGGTTGTGGTTCTCCTGGAAAATTCATCCTTACATATTCCCCTAAAAATGATTCAGTTTTCTGTCAACGTCACAGCAATGGCCTGGCACATGGGCTATAGACTAGTGGAGGCTAGTGCCGTCAAGTGAGTCCTGAGAGGCTCATACGGAATTAGGAGGAGATTTGGCGCCAAAAGGCGTGTCAGTTTCAGGTCGTTCTTATTCAGCGGCGTCCGACGTCATGTCAAGTTCAGACGTGAGTCGCGTACTCAGCCGCATTGCTCATGAGATAGTCGAGCATAACAGAGGCTGTACCGGGCTAGTTATCTTGGGCCTTCAAACAGGCGGGGTATGGATCGCGGAAGAGCTTTGCAGACGTCTCTCTGACGTCGCCACCTTTCCATCACTTTTGGGATCTCTAGACATTTCTTTTTATCGCGATGATCATGCAATTAGGCCGTTTGTGCGAAGTTCATTCACCAACGTTCCCGCGACTCTTGAAGACAAGACTGTTTTACTTGTTGACGATGTATTGTTCACGGGAAGAACGGTGCGCGCGGCGCTTGATGCGATCCTTGATTTTGGCCGACCGTTGTCGATCCAGTTGGCTGTAATGGTGGATAGGGGACACAGAGAGCTTCCCATACGGCCAGATTATGTAGGTAAGAATCTTCCGACTTCACGGTCTGAGATCGTAGAGGTGACCCGTGAGGGCGTCAGGATTTTGAAAGAGGTTGGAAATGGGCCGTAGCCTGACTTCGATTGCCGATCTTTCCGATGAGGAAATATCTCATCTTTTTGACCTTTCGAGAATTTTTTTGGAGGTCAATGAGCGCGAGATTCCTAAGGTGCCTGCACTGCGGGGCAAGACGGTGGCAACGGTATTTTTCGAAAATTCCACCAGGACAAGGCTTTCTTTCGAACTTGCAGCTACCCGGTTGTCCGCTGATGTTCTCACCTTTACGTTGGGAAGCTCTTCTGTTTCAAAAGGGGAATCCCTTCGCGACACTGCCGAAACAATTGAATCGCTTGGTGCTGATCTCATAGTAATGAGGCATTCATCGTCAGGTTCTGTGAAGCTTGTTGGTTCCTGGTTGGACATTCCTGTTGTGAATGCTGGCGACGGCGCTCACGAGCACCCGACTCAGGCACTTCTTGACGCTTTGACGATTATGGACCACTTTCATATGAATTCGAGGCTTGACGGACTAAGAGTGGCCATAGTCGGGGATGTTTTACACTCTCGCGTTGCAAGGTCTAACGCGCAGCTTCTAAGCCGCCTTGGGGCTGAAGTCAATTTGGTTGCTCCGCCGGCACTCTTGCCACTCGATCTATCGCTATGGCCGGTGAAGAGCTCGTTTCTACTAGACGAGGTGTTGCCTCAAGTCGACGTGATCTACATGTTGAGAATCCAGACTGAAAGATTCTCGGAATCGATTTTGCCATCGATGGAAGAGTTTTCCCGCTCGTTTTCGTTGACCGCTAATCGGCTTGGGAGGGCAGGTAAAGGAGCAATAGTGATGCATCCGGGACCGATCATAAGAGGGTTGGAGATTTCCGCGGAGGTGGCTGATTCACCGCGTTCGTTAATTCGTACGCAGGTAAAGAATGGAATAGGTATCAGGATGGCGGTCCTTTATTGGTTACTTGGCACTGATCGAGATCGTGTGGATCCGCAATGGTAGCTCGTCTTGGGAAATTTGTGCTGCGTGGAGGTGTGCTTGTCGATGCAGGTGGCGTCCGCAGGGGTGAGCTGCTGATCGACGATGGGAAGATCGCTTTGGTCGGTGATCGTGTTGATGCACCAAAGGGTGCTAGGGAGATAGATGCGCGGGGATTGGTAGTGGCTCCGGGTTTCGTGGATATCCATACCCATCTTCGAGAACCCGGAGGCGGGGGTTCGGAGTCGATAGCAAGCGGGAGTGCTGCCGGTGTGGCTGGTGGGTATACGGCTCTTCTCGCAATGCCGAATACCAATCCGGCCGTC
>DAHVOF010000134.1 GCA_027318945.1 Actinomycetota bacterium
GACCGGAAGCGGCCTCATCTAGAAGAGATGAAGCCGTATGTGAGAGATGGTGATACGGTCGTTGTTCACTCCATGGACAGCCTAGCGCGCAATCTTGATGATCTCCGAGAACTCGTACAGCTCCTAACGTCTAACGGGTTAAAGGTCGAGTTTGTCAAAGAATGCTTGACTTTCACTGCAGATGATGCCAGAATATCGCAACTCTTGCTTTTCGTCATGGGTGCCTTTTGAGTCGGGAGACGCTGTATAAATATCTTCGCTCAGTGAGCGAGGAAGCGTGAAGACTCCGTGAGTTCCGCAGAAATACTGAGTTCCAGTATCATTACCATTCCGAGAGTCTCTGTGCTTGACGCAGACTATCTCATCAATCAACTGAAAGAACGCATCCGCAAGGGTGCTCCATCATCAGAGGGTATTGCTCTTCTCTTTCGCAATCGATCCTTTGCGACGCGGCGCGTCTTTCAGGAGATGTACCAAACAGATGCTCTTGGGAATGCCGATAAGTTTGAGAAGCTTGCGGGTCAAATCCAGTCGGAGAAGTGGAGCGTTCCAGCCGAGCAAATCCGTCAAATCTTCGAAGATGAATTTCTCCCTAATCTAGCAATCGTTGATGTTGCCGACTTGTACAAAGACCACGAGCGGTGTATCAAGGTCGCTAGCCGCGACAAAAAGGATGCTCCGACTGGACAACTTGCAGCTCTACTCGCCGCTAGTCAATTGATTGTCTACTCTCACGACAAGTCTCTCCGCAACGCAGATCTTGCAACTCACGACTTGGGCGCGCTTTCCGTCGCTCTTGCCGACATCTACGCAGCTAATTCCTTGGCGTATGGACTTACCACTGGCGAGACGCTACTATACGGAGCAGGCGAGCAGGTGGTGACCAGGATTGCTGATCAGCTGTCTATACCACGATGGGCAGTTGCTTGTGGATTGATCGCCGTCGTCGGAGTATTTGTTGTTCTCGTTGCTAAGCCCCAGGCCCGAAGGAAGACGGTTATAGAGATCCTCAAGGCCGGTGGGAACTTCGTCCTTGAGCAAATCGAACATGGCCAGAATGGCAAGCTTGTGTTACAAGAAGCAGTTATAGCTCAAGATAAAGAGCTCGATATCATTCAGATAGTCGCGAGTGCTCTCACAATTCCTTCTCATGGAGAGGGTATGCTCGTTCAAGATATCGTGGAGCAACTACGTCTCCAGGGCTTTGTAGGATCAGGAGTTACGGAGTCAAATATTCGTCAGATACTGCGCTCCTACCCATGTTTCGTTGAGATCAAACGGCATCGATGGCATCTCGGGAAGATTCTGAGCCTATCTGAAGAACGATCCCTGCATCAGTAGCCAGGCCAGCGGAGGCTCGCACGCCTATTGCTGACGGGATATGGTTAGGTATATTTCGCTCCAACCGCCATCCACGCAACCAACCTCACGTCCTCTTGAGAAACAGGTGGTAGAGGTTCTGGGGGCTTCGGTAGTGAGAGACCGTACTCTTCGGCGATTCCTTGGAGCTTCTCCACCCTATCGCGATTGCTTAGTCCGTCATTATTCACGACTCCTCGCACTGCTCTTTTGACATCGGTTCCCCACCGCCCACTGAGTCGTGCGATGAGTTCACTTTGCTCGGTGAGTCCCAAATATGAGCCGTGGTTGTACACCAACTCTGCGGCATCACGAAATGCCTTCTCGATCTCGGGTTGGAGGTTATTTGGGTTCGTTAGTCGCTCCCATGTCTGGTACACATCACGTGCAGCGACCTCCCACGCAGCAAAGGCATGGTCATAGACGTGAGGTGGGAGAGAACGTTCCGTTGCCTCAACGATTGGGTCAGCAGTACTGAGAGAGGTCAGGGTATCGTCAAACACGATGTAACTGTCCGTGCTGTCGATATCGCGTTCTTGAATAGGGTCCCAATGCTCATCGACGGGAACGTAGCGGAACCAGGGGTGAGGATGCTGGGCGATCCTAATGCAAAAGACATACCCATTCGTAGTTGCTGAGCTTGAGATGAATCCGCTCCCAGATCCATAGGGAAGTGCACTCGCTCGCTTTTTGTAGTTCAACTCTTCCAGTGCTTTGGCGAGTCGGCGACGATACTCTTCACCGGAAATTGCTCCCCGATCATGCTCGGCGTCAAAGAGGTCGGGACGCTGCTGTGCCAAGTTTGCAATCTGCTCTTTGGTATCGGCAAGAACGACCTCTGTCTTCGACCTCTGTCCAGGGAGTACCTCACCAGCGCCAATAGCCGCATCGGCATACGCAAGTTTTCGCATCAAGATCTCTTCAAGGTGTAGGAGATCATCGAGGCGTTCAGCTGGGAAGAAACATCCAATAGTGATGTAGGCGTGTTTGGAGCCAATGCGGTCGATACGTCCACTTCGTTGCACGAGTCGCATGGGATTCCACGGCAGGTCGTAGTTGATCATTCGACCAGCTTGTTGGAGGTTCACGCCTTCGGATAGAACGTCAGTGGTAAAGAGGAGATCGTAACGATCCTCTTTGGTGGGATCGCCATTGGCGTTTAACGTGCCGGCGGTCTCTGGTGCAAAGTGTGCGATGTCATCAGATCTCTTCGACTGATCCGTCCCACCTTTGGCGCCATAGATTGCGGGGGCGATGCGACCTTGGAAGTGGGCAAGGGCATCCGTGGCATCTGCATCGTCAACTGCTCGTGCGACCCGGCTACGAAGATCGATGATGGTGTCGGCAAAGCTCGAGAAGATCACGGTCTTTCGCCTTGCAGTTTCGCTCAGACCCGACGTATCGATTTTTCCAGATGCCTGAGCAATCGTCCTCAGTTCCCCAAGGAGCCGGTCGGCCTTGTGATCGGACGACACAGCGACCGCTTCGGCGAGATCTCTTAGCTCTTGGAGAAGTGCGAGGTCTGCCTCAACGTCGTCGGTGAGCTCTTGAGCGTGAAACTCGCTCGTACGCTGCACCTGAGATTGCGCCTTCTCGTCGAGATCCGACAAGAACCCGTCCAAATCCTCTGCGTCAGATGCCGTCCATTCCGACAATGCGTCACCCGCAAGGACGAGACCACCACGTAGTGCAGAGAGAAACTGTTGGTGTGAACCAATCATGGTAGCAAGGGTATTCATGAGCGCTTGGGGACTGCTTTCGAGTCGCTTGAGCAGCGCAGAGCGCAAGAGTCCCGAGTTGCGAATCTGGTACGTCTCAAGGTTTCCGGTGCGAAGATAAGCACTTGGGGTATAGCGAGCTAACAAGAGCCGGCCGACATGGCTGTGTCGCTGAGAGTATGGCACAACTAGGTCTTGGTGAGGATCGATGCTGATGGCAGCGAGGACTTGGTCTAAGAGCTCACCTGCAAGGCCTGTGATGTCGTAGTCAATGCGCTGTACCCGGGGAGTCGGGAACTTGATGGTCTCTTCTCTTCCTGAGTCCAAGGTGACCCGGTCTCCTTGGTAGTTTTTCTTCACAAATCGTCGTGTTCGTCGAACTGCGACGTGATCCATCAGATCAAAGAGGTGTTGAGGGGAGAGGCTCTCAGGATCAAGTGCCTGAGCCTCTTTGATATAGGCCCGAAGCGATGGGATGCCAAATTTAGCGAAGTACCCGTCATTCTTAATGAAGTACGACACCAAGGTATAGAGATCAAAGAGGGAGTTGTTGACCGGTGTTGCAGTCAGCAGTACGACCTTCTTTGGGAATTTACCACCTAAGAGCACATTGACTGCTTCTGCTCGCAGTGTGCTTGGGTTGCGCAAGTTGTGCGCTTCGTCAATCACCACCAGCGCGTAGTCATCAAGCTCTCTGCGGAACTCCCCGGTAGTGTCTTCTTCATAGCGGAGACGCAGTTGGTCATAGGAGTAGACCACTGCACGGCGAGAGATGTCGTATTTGACCAAGAAAGGGTCCCAGATACTCTCCTTGATGGCAGCAGGACAGATTACCAATGCTCGTTGACGCTCCTCGTTCACAGCACGTCGAATGACCTCTCCTGCTAGAAACGTCTTCCCAAGTCCAACCTCATCCGCAACAAGGACACCCCCATGTTCATCGAGCAAGCGCATCATGCGGGCAACGCCGTCACGCTGAAACTCGGTCAAGGAGAGTCCGGCGTCGGACTTCGTATTGAGTTCTTGATCGCCATAGAGCTCATAGAGCATCCGAAGGTAGATAATCCATGGACTATGTGGCTCCCAGCGCTCCCGATAAAGCGCCGCAAGATCATAGGGTTCGGACTCCTCCCATAGATCATCAAACCACCGCTGCACGAGCTCGGTCTCCCCGGTACTGGGATATCCCAAATTCAGTTCACGGTTCGTTGCGAGTCCTGCGTAGGTAAAGTTCGACGACCCCGCAAGCACTGCGGAATGCGTGGGGTGTTCAATAATGAAGGCCTTGCCGTGCAAGAAGCCGCTCGTGTAACGGCGCACTTGGACCCGTGGTGTGCCGGCATCATCATGGGACTCAAGCCACGCCACGAGACGCTTGCTTTGTGCGTCATCAGCTGCAGTGAACGCGGTGAGATCTCGCTCCGCTTTGAGCCACTGTTCGTGCTCAGTCAGTACCCCGGTCAACCAGTCATGGTCTCTGACGTAGTCATTACTCTCCCTCGTGTCGGTTCCCGCTTTTGGTTCAGCGCCCACCAGGAGGCGTACACATCGGACCTTGGTCAGCGCATCGGCAATGAGAGAGAAGCCACCCACGTTGATATACGCAGAGGCAATTGCCATTGCGGGCGGATGAACTAGACCTTCTACGGAACCGTCAATGAGGAGTCGTACCTTCTCAGCGACTGTCTCTGGAACACGTGAATCGTTGGTAGCAAAGACGGGTGGGAAGCGGTCGGCATGTTGTGTGCGGGCGACTTCGCTCATGGTTTCGTCACCAAATCCTTACCTTCCAATCGTTGATAGTGTGCTCGGACTTTCTCCAGACGTTCGTGATAATTCCACCCAATATGGAAGGTTGCAAAGATATGGATGAGTTGGGCTTCAGTCAGTCCGTAAAGATGGGCAACGACTGCGTCGAGCTCCGCAATGAGCTCTTCCTTCTCCCCTTGAGTGGTGACGGTGCCCACCTCAACGCCGACTTCCTTTGCCCAAGTGGCAAAACGATCATCAACAGCAGCTAAACGACCGGCGATGGTGATGACACGTTGTCGAAGTGGGTTATTAGGTGCTGGACGGGGGATGGGCATAGGCGCCAAAGTAAAGAATCCGAAGTTCTGGTCGACGAACTTTCGTGCATACCAGTCAAAGGGGATTGAAGATAACACACCAAGTACGTACGCCTCATCGCAGGTAGCTCCAGATCGTCGTACGAGATACGGCGCTGCATGAACTAGGGCAACACTAGGAGGGACTAGGCAACAAGACATTGTTCGCTGGTTGCCTGAATTCGTACGAGAAGCGAACGCAATACGAGCCTTATCGATGGGCAGGATCTCGATCTGCAATGGCGACATTCCGTAGAACGCTGATGCCGGTAACCGGACTTGTCGGGCAAGTTTGCGTCGCAATTCTTTCTCGATGACCTTACGAGGGACATAGCCAAAGGGATATCCAGCGTCAGGATTCCATATATCGAATGCGGCGCTCGAGAGCACGGGGATCACCTCAGCACTTGGACCATCGACATCTTTCCAAAGGTGCTGACTGTTGCTCATGTGAAGCTCTGAATATGGCCGAAACTCGAACTGCTCTGTTGCATCAAAGCGTGGATGCTTTCGTAGGGCCAAGAAGACCTCGAAGCTCTTTGCATCCGGCATCATGGGGAAGGAGTAGTCAGACGTCCATTCCTTGAACCATTCAACGGACACCTCTGTCACCTTCTCTCGCCCTTCCGAAAAAGCTTCAAGCGAGCGGAATGGACCATTGAAGGAGATCGTTGGCGAAGGTTCATTGTGGATAGCCACGAGTCCAATGATGTATTGCTGGTGGACCTTCTCAAAAAGCCACTCTTGGTGATTTACCAAAAATGTTACTTTCTTGAAAGAAGCTTTAGTAAGTACTTCCTCTCTCCATTCCTTAGAACCCAACAAAAGGAAGCTACCCACCGGTAGAACTACACCGATGTATCCGCCACGACCAATCGTTTGCATGTATCGCAGGGCGAATGCTTTATAGAGATCAGAATCGCCGGTAGAAAACCCAGGGAATGGGCCACGTGAGAGAACCCTCCGTAAAAATTCAGCTTGTGCCAGCTCTTCAATATATTCCTGTTGAACATCGGGTCTGGACTGCTGCAATTCGGCGATCCGCTGTTTTCTTCGACTTTGGCTAAGCCCCATAAGTCCAGGCTCTCGGATGCTCCACCAACGCTGGATTTCTACCTTGATCTTTTCCCACGGAGGGTTCCCGATCAGAACGTCAAACCCAGCTCGTTCTCGCAGGAAGACCTCAGGGAAGAGATAGGGCATATGAGCAGGGCGGAGCATAGAGACGAGATTTACGACCGCATCACTCTTTGCGACCTCAGCTGCAACCTCTTGTCGCCCAACGGTGGAGGCTTTAACGATGCCAAGGCGAACGGCAATTGCCAAGTCAAAGAGTGTCTTGGTGGGGGCTGCTTGACTTTGGGCTTGCAGAGCGATCCTCTGTGCCTCTTGGACGTCATAGGCAGTTGCTTCTGATGCTGCGGCTACTTGAGAGAGGAGATCTGAGGCTCCTTTGAGCTGGTCTTCAATGATGCCCCGGAACACACCGACAGTACCAGCTCTCTGTCCTTTAATGGGGGGATCGAGCTCTTTGATGGCCTCGTCAATGTCACCAATTCCGGTAAGGGAGTTACCCCACACAAGTCCATGGTCAAGGGAGCTCATCGCAAGGCCCGGCACGAAGGTATGGATCCAGATGGCGACTCGAGCGAGCTCGACGGCAATCTTGTTGATATCAAGCCCGTAGATACAGCGCCGTGCAATTTGTCGTCGAAGAAGCGATGAACGGGCGATCTCAATATCTTGGGAGAGCTCTCCAAGTGCCTCGTGTGCGGCTCGCTCGAGGCTCTTGAGCTCGTCTTCAATCTCTGGGAGTGGGTGATCGTTCAAGAACGCCACCATCTTCGTTTCCATTTGATCAATGGCAGAAACCAGGAAGTGTCCTGATCCCATAGCTAAGTCAGCAACTCGAAAGTCAAAGAACTTCCGAGCGGCCTGTGGTTGATCGCCATCGTCGAGGAGCTGAGCGATTTCGCCCAAGTGTTGATCTAGAGCTGGGACAAGGGAGTGTTCCAGGAGATGATCCACAAGGAAGGATGGGGTGAAGTATGATCCGGTTGACTTTCTTGCGCCCGAGGCATTATGGAAATACGGATCCCCAGCTTGAGCAAGCGGGGCGACCCCATCCTTCGCGGGGATCCACGTTCCGTCCTTGTCAATGACGAGATCGGACTCCGCTAAGGACAGTGAGCTCTCTAGGAGTCCTTCGTAGATCGTTCCGAATTCACGTACGCTGAGCGACCGAAAGTCCACAGGACCAGAGACATTGTCGTCAGTGACATCGACCAAGAGTGAACGAAGCGCACCTACGAAGATGTCATTAGAGAGGGTGATTTGCGCGAGCAAGGCTCCCTCTAGGTCGTCATCAGAAAAGAGTCCTCCGTTATACGCTGGCACTCCCCAGCTGTGATCGCCTTTGTCAATGACCGCCCAGACGGTGAGGAGGTCTCGATAATACGAGTCTGAGGATGACCCTGATTGTGCAACTGCTTGTTGTGCTGCTGAACTCTGCTCTGCGAGCTCTTTGGCGATGGACTTGAGAGCGTGACGGTCATAGGTGGTATTTCTCCCATAGGGAAGAAGTGCCCGGTCCTCTCCATAGGCCTGGAACAAGATCCGAAACAAGATGCGCAGCGTCGCCCCGTAAGCGACGTCAAGTCCGGCCTGATCAAGCGCCATACCGAGTCGGGTCATCTCCTTGGCAACCGCAACGGATAAGGTTGGGATGACCTCTTCGTAGACCCTCGTTCGAAGACGTTTGCCAAGTGATGCCGCAAAGCGTGAGCTGTCTCGTAAGAACTCTTCCGTTGAGCCCTTGGGTCCGAGAGCGTCAGCGGAGAACACGAGCGGCACGAGAGGCTTGTAGTGATCGTCGACGACGGCAAGATCGACCTCAAAAAAGGTTTCCGATTGTCCTTTGCGTCCAACTCCTGCGTTAGGTTTTGCAGAGTACAACCGTATCTGGGATCCCCTGAGCGCAATGAGCCAGGGGACTTCTTTGGCTTGGGCAACTGAAAGACCGTGTGAGACGGGAGACTGTAAGAACCGTTCAGATTTGGCGGAGAACGATTCCTTATCTTCTAACAACACCGCAACGGCACGAGTGGCATCGGCGTTGTTCTTGAGTAGCACGACTGAACTTCCCTCCCAGGAGGTATGGAACCCCAAGGCCTTGATGAGTGACTCTCCTCGAAGTGCGAGGAGCGACTCTGCTCGCTCGCCCATTACACCCCAGTCTCCTCGTTCAGGAGCAGAGGACCGTAAGAAGTGAGAGGCGAACAGACCGGTGTTGCTTACACCGGGCATTGCTGTCGTGGTGAGGGAGTCGAAGTAACGGATCAACAGGTTGCGTGCTGCAGCACCAGAAGGCTCTTTAAGACACGCCTGGAGGATACGGGTGGCTTGTGAGAGTGGAAGCGGACCCGTAACGGTGGAATCTTCGGAGGGTCCGTAAAGCCATACGTTGTGCGTTTGATCCGTGAGAGCAATGACGAGTGGGTAGACCTGCCGCTGGCGGTACGCCGTGAAGAGGGACCGCAAGACTTCCTTGGTTGGCGGGCTGGCCGGTCCCCATGATCCCACAAGCACCTGTAGTGCCATCCCGTAGGGGTCGTGTCCAAAGAGAGCTCGCGAGTCCGTAATACGGGCAACGTGAGAAGGAGGAATTGACCAGGTGAGCGAACGAGAGCCACGGAGGGCCGAGAAGGAGTTTGTCATCGGCTTCAAGGTTACTACACAGGTGTGACCAAATGCATGACCGCCGAATACGTCAATTCGTACCCGCCCACGAGAGTTCAGCACATGTCTATACGATCTCCCGGACCGACAACCAGACGAGACTCGTCAATCCCGAGAACGCTCATGCTCCGCTGAGAGTATGAGCGACAGATGCGAGAGCAGAACTCGCATCAAATCCATAGCAAATGCAGCATCCAGCCTGTTCACGGGGAAAGTTCCAGCCTCAGAGCCTTCCATGACGACATGTCGGCCACCATGTAACTGGTTCCCTGTTGCCTTCAAGAGAGAATCCAGAACATTGCGTTTGCTCTCGTTACGAATACCCTCGAGAATGCGTGTCTTCGCCCCTGGCATAGCATCCAGAGCTCCTCGAAGATACACGAATACTGTTATGTCATCGCCAAGGGCAAATGCCTTTTCGGCACTCCGAAAGTGCTCGATGGTGTTCTGCCACTCCTGGGCCAGAGCTTTATCTTCCTGAGGTAGCGCTACCTCAAGATAGATATACCTCTCGTTTCGGGTTGGGGCAAGAATCTTCTGATACCAGTCTGCACGTGGGATTTTAATGCCAGCCGATGCATTGGCAGTTGCCCAAAGAGCACAGTCACGCCATTCTCCAAGGGGTGGGTCGTCAACCCTAAAATTGTAAGAATAGTTCTCTGGGCTTTGAGGGTCACGCAGGAACCGTCCCCGTCCTTTTAGTTCAGCCTCAAACGTCAGATATGACTCAGTAACCGCCAAGTTCTCGGTGATGAATCGCAAGAACCGTTGTGGAATCACGAACTCCACCTGCAGAGACCCATTATCACGGAGAGGGCCCATGCACATGAGATGTCCCTCGCCGATGAGTTCCTTTTTGTGCTGAAGTTGAAAAATGACATCGGTAAGCTCAACTTGCCAATATGGAACGGTCCGAGCAACAAAGGAAAGGCATACTCGTGGGTTTAAGCGTCCCGCTGCCGAGACGTCAGTCAACTCTAGCTTCGCGTAAGTGCGACCTGAATCCTGAATCTCAAGCGTTCCGGGCATATAACGAGACTACCTATGCAAATACGATGTTCTTGAATACGTAAAGAAAGTTCTCACACGCTCCCAAATAACTGATGCATGCGGGCGACGAGAGACGAAGTCGAGCGGTCGCCCGCTATCGCTTCAAAGTCTGGGTGAGTCTGCAGATGAAAATACGAACTACGATTCTTGCTGAGCAGAACGCAGCTGGTCAATCTGGCGTTACATTACGTGTG
Source organism: Actinomycetota bacterium (assembly GCA_027318945.1). GTDB lineage: Bacteria > Actinomycetota > Acidimicrobiia > Acidimicrobiales > Acidimicrobiaceae > SCQM01. The sequence continues at coordinate 10,165 of DAHVOF010000134.1, forward strand.
CCCATTGACTCAGATGACACTGGTAGTCGAGCTACCGTGCAAGAATGTTTATGTGACGAATGACAGGGATCGGGTTGAGCAGAATGCCAAAGCGGAATGGAAAGTCTTCGGTGAGCGGCATATCTATCAAAACCACTGGGTAAATCTCGACCTTGTAGACGTGCAGTCTCCTGATGGAACCCGCTTTGAGCACCACGTCGTGCGGATGCAGCGAGTGGTGGGTATTGTAATCCCGAACCAAGATGGCCAGATTCTGCTAGTACTCCACCACCGCTTTATCACCGCCACCTGGGGCTGGGAAATTCCATGCGGCATTGTTGAGGAGACTGAGACTGCCATTGATGCTGCGTCCCGGGAAGTTGAGGAAGAGACGGGATTTCGACCATTTGGACTAAAGCCTCTGCTCGCCTATCAGCCATGCATTGGAATTGCGGATACCCCACACGAGATCTTCGTCGCTAGCGGCGCAGTATCAGTTGGTGAGCCCACTGACCCTACCGAAGTAGAGCGGATCGGCTGGTTCTCCTTCGACGAGGTGAAGGCATTGATCTCTAATGGCCATATCCACGATTCGCCAACTCTGCTTGGGTTGTTTGCGGTGGCGTCACAAGCTGGTGTACAGCTTATTTAACTCCGGTAGACGCAACCTACGCTGCTCAAAGGATCTGGTGAGACGGCCACTCCTTCCGCAGTTCCCGCAGACGGTTGATCTGTCGAATAGATCCAACTCCTCCCGTAACATGGCAGGCGGAACTAAAGACACGCGCTGCGGCATCAATTTCATCCTGGACGACGTAAGCCTGGGTGAGATCGACGAGTACACCTCCAAGCGCGCGAGCAAAATCGGGATGCATCTCATCGCGCACCCGTTCAAGGCTATAAATAGCTTCACGATCACCTAGTTTCGAGAGACAGCTTCCGGCCCACCGCTCAAAGTGCAGCTCATCGAGTACCACATACGGACACTCGTCACTTGAACTTCGATGGCTCAGGCGAGCACGCCCTAAATCCAGAGATTCCTTGCATAGATCGACGTTTCCATTGGCGGCGGCGGCTTCCGCCTGAGCGCCATATAGCCAGGCAGCAAGTTCGCTCGGCACGTTTCTTCTGTACTTCTGAAGAACATCAGCCACAAGGTTTTGTGCCCTATTGAACTGTCTTAGGTCAATGAGCACATATGCACGTTGTGCTGAGGCGAAGGCAACTAGTGACCTATTCTCCGCGAAAAGTGCTGCATTCATGGCAGCACCAAGATGATTCCATGAATCAAGAGCTAGCCCCCGATCAAGAGCAGCCCAACCTGCAATTGCCTCAGCATCTGCAAGGGTCCCCGCCAGCGACAGACGAGCCAGCGGTTCGACCGAAGCGTTGAAAAGTCGCTCTAGGCTGTTGATATGTCGCTCCATGGTAGCGATCGTCTTCGGCATGTTTCCGTGACGGTCCAGTAGTCTGAGCTCCTCGGTTGCACTGACAAGTTGCTCCAGATCGCGCGATTCCAGTGAAAACGCCAGTTCCAACTCCGCTTGAAGCCTGCCTGCGGTGGTCGAACTCTCGACATCTGGTAGCACAAGGAGTTTCTTGTATGCTTTCGACTCCAGTACAGGAATTGGACGCTCACCCAGCGCTGCAATAAGCAACATCTGATACTCGTCGCTGGGATTATTTCGGCCATTTTCCCAATTGGAGATTGTCATCACTACAGATGTCAATTCTGGAATTTCCATTCCAAGATCCTTGCAGGACGCCTTGAGCTTGAGAGCAAGAATTTTCTGACTCCAACCACGAGCGTAACGTGCTGATCTGATCGACGGACCATCCCACCTATTTTGCATATGCACATTCCCTTCGTAGCAGCTCAGGTTGGTCTCTGAAGTACACCCCCTAAACGTTTCAACAAACATTTGAGGCTAGCACGCAAAACTTGCAGGGTTACAAAGGGCATTTCGAGCGATCAATATAGCTGAAGCGGACGCGCAAAAGGTGCGGACGTTTATTAGAAAAGGGGCTGTCATGAGACTTCCAATTAACACTCAAAATATGCAATTTATAGTGGCAACACTTCCCGAGGCTATTCTCGACTTCGAGTCGAAGCAGCCTCGGATCGACAGCAATGGACAGCCGCTTTTTGCCGTGGGCCTTATTGCCCTTGGGACTGACGGTGCTGAAATCCTATCGGTGAAGATATCAGGTCAGCCGAAGGGACTTGCTCAAGGCTCTCTGGTCAAGGTTGCTGGGCTATTGGCCTCTACTTGGCAAATGGGCGATCGCCACGGGGTGAGTTTCCGCGCCGATGGTATCGAACCGCTCGGTCCAACACGCACTGCATCTGCGGCATAGCCAGTGCCGGTCAGCCGCCACCTCGGAGTTTCGTTGCACCAGGTGTCGGCTGACCAATACGTCGTCAAGTTCATACGCATTCATGTAATAGGAGTTCATCATGGCAAATCAGCCTCAACCCTCAACAGAGAAATCATTATCTGATGAATTATTCGATATAGTGTCGCAAGCGTGCTGGAGGTGGCGTCTTGAGTTATGTCTCTTGGCTTTACCTTCCGGTACCTTTGTACTACTTCATTTCAAAGGTAAGTTCGGGCCAGTTCCATCGGGAATCTTGGTTGGATTGATGCTCGTCCTAATTGTAGCGACACCTCCCAGCCGGCGACTACTTGGCAGGATGCTTCACTCAGCACGCGTTCGCCGCAATCTCGACATCGCATTCATGTTCGTACCGGGAAGGATAAGTGAGCGAAAGCCAAGGATTATTAGCATTGAAAAGACCAACAGCGGAGATATAGCCATCTTGCGTCTTCGGCCTGGAACTTCAATTAAAGATCTTGAAGATGTCACTCAGATTATCGCGGTAAATCTTGAGGCCCGGCACATCAAGCTTACTCAAGATCCAGCGCGGGCGAATCGGGTGTCGATATCAATTCTCCGTACAGACCCATTTGATGACAAAGCGTCGCCTCAACCATTGCTCAATAAAGCACATACAGATTTCTGGGATCCGATCCCTGTCGGAATCAATGATCTCGGAAAGGTGACTTTTGTGGGACTGCCCGAGCACAGCCTGCTCATTGGTGGAGAACCAGGCGGTGGCAAGTCGGTGTTGCTCTGGTCCCTTCTAAGCGCAGCAGCACTGGACCGCTCAGTGGTACTGTGGCTTTTTGACGGGAAAATGGTTCAACTCGCTCCCTGGCGCAAATGCGCCCACAGCTTCGTCGGCATGGATATCGATAGAGCAACCGCTGCGCTCGAAGCGCTGCGTGCAGAGATGGAACTTCGCTATCAAAAACTACTCGAGTACGAGGTTGAAAAGGTCGTCAAAGGTGACGGCTTGGCACTCCATCTAGTGGTTATAGATGAGCTGGCACTTTATGTTTCCCATCCCGACAAAAAAGCTGCGCAAAGGTTCTCCGATTTGCTGCGTGATCTTTTAGCAAGGGGTCGGGCAGCAGGCGTAATAGTCGTTGCGGCCACTCAAAAGCCATCGGCTGACGTGGTTCCATCTTCGCTGCGAGATCTATTCGGATTCCGTTGGGCAATGAGATGTACCACCAAAGACGCGAGTGACACGATTCTTGGATCTGGCTGGGCTACCAGAGGATATTCAGCATCTGAGATTGATCCGGCTAGGCGTGGCGTGGGCCTTTTACTGCATGAAGGCGGGATTCCAGTTCTGCTTCGCACCTTTGAACTTAAGTATGAGGATGTAGTCGCAATTGCAAAACGTGCATTCAATTTGCGTCAAAACGTTGATCAAGGTGACGAAGGGTCGGATAAATGAAACACCAGGACAAAACGTCGCTGCACGACGAAGATGTGTTGGCTGGACTGCTCTACCGGATGCAGGATACAGAGTCCTTCGAACAGTTTCGGAAACAGGGCGAAAGATGTGGGTGGTGCTTCCATCCGATTCGGTTGGCCGGTATGTCAACTAGGGTTGATCTGTCAAGCGGAGAAATCACCTCAAGCTATTCGAGCGAGACCGAACCAACCGGGGTTCTTCTAAAAGCATGCGGAACCCGACGAGCGACGCTCTGCCCATCTTGTGCGTCGGTTTATGCCGCGGATGCACGTATATTGATTCGTTCTGGGTTGTCCGGCGGAAAAGGAATTCCGAACGTCGTTGCCGATCATCCAATGGTATTTGCAACTTTTACAGCTCCCAGTTTTGGAAAGGTCCACAGGGCCAACAATGATTCTGGTAGATGCCAGCAAATAAGAAGACATGAACATTGCACACACGGACAAGCACTCTGGTGCAACAAGGCCCACGCCAAAGATGATCGGATTGTCGGCGAGCCGCTTTGCATGAATTGTTACGACTACAGTCGCGCTGTGCTTTGGAATTCGCTCTGTTCAGAACTTTGGCGTCGCACCACGATCTACGCAAAACGAGAGTTGGCTCAGCTACTAGGAATAAGCAAAACAGCCTTCTCAAAGCAGTACAGGCTTTCCTTCGCCAAAGTCGCAGAGTACCAAAGACGCGGTGTAGTCCACTTCCATGCAGTCATCCGCATTGACTCTGCCACTAAAAACCTCCAAACACTCCCAGGGGCCGTTAGCGCACCAATGCTCATAAGCGCCATCACCTCAGCAGTGGCAAAAGTTACGGTTCCCTACCCTGGTGACTTCTCGGGATTTGTGCGGTGGGGTCCCCAGCTAGACGTGCGGGGGATTTCGAATGAACAAGAGTACATCTCCGAGATTGCTTCCAGGGATACCTACGACGCACCAGAACCAACTTCTGGCATGCGCACTAGAGCAATTGCCAACTACATAGCAAAATACGCCACCAAATCCACAGATGACAGTGGTGCGTTGGACCGAAGTTTGCACAGTCTTAGCGATCTAGACCAGAGAGGAATCACGGGCCATCTGCGTCGAATGGTTGAGACGGCATGGGATCTTGGCGGACGGCCTGAACTGGCCTCGCGACGATTAAGGGAGTGGGCACACACGCTCGGCTTTCGAGGACACTGTATTACGAAATCCCGCCATTACTCGGTAACATTTGGTTACCTGCGAGCCGAACGTCAAGCTTGGCAAATAAAGATGTCTTCCACTCCTGAGGTCAACCACCAGAATGGCCAGACAATCGGTAATTGGCAATGGGTTGGAACCGGATGGTGGAGCAGTGGAGATCTGTGGCTTGCAGAACTTGGTGCTCAGCAAAAGTCTGAGTCCCGCCTGCTTGCTAGAGAGTCCCAATGCATTGATCTTATGAGTCTTGGCAAAGCCGGGACAAGTGGCTCAAACACAGACTCTTCGAGTCAGGACCACCATTATGGCCAGTAGCGATTTACAGGGTGATCCCGTACATCCACATAGGGCACATTCCATTCCCCAAGGTGGCATTAGTGCGGATACTGGAGTTGGACGGTATGCCATGGTAAGCAAAGCAAATTCAGCGAAGGTACACGGACTTCGATTTCTACGTGTAGGTAAGGCCAGTTTGGCCAGAAGGGAGTGGTCATGGCACGAAGGGTGATTCCGCTCTCAAAACCGCTCATGTCGGTCAATGAAGTGGCAATTGTACTTTGCATGTCGAAGGCAACGATCCACCGGTCGCTAAAACGCTGCGATTTCCCCATTCGTCATTTTGTGATCAACGGCACAATCAGATTCCTAAGACGAGATGTGGATGATTTCCTGGGCAAAAGAGAATCTCGATTAACTGATATTGGTTGAAATGGTGCATGCTAGAGATGCCGCAACGTCGAATTCAGCTATCCAACAGCCGTCCCACTTCATTGGCTACTTTTCTATCCTCGTCTGAGATTGGATCGGTATAGTGCCTTGCCATGTGACTTGTAGACCAGCCAAGTCGGGCCTGCTTCTGACGTTCGGAAACAATGGGGTCTATTACCGTTGCCTGAAAATGGCGGAGTGAGTGCAAGTGAACATCAGGAGCTATTCCGGCTTGTTTTGCAATCTTCTTGAATCCGTGAGACACGGTATCAGGATGTGGAGGGGTGGACCCACCTGGATCGAAGCTAAAAACAAAGGCGTCGTCATCCAAAGAAAGTCCAAAGCCCTGCGCCAATGACAATTGATTATTTCGTAATTGCTCGACTGCTCTAATCGTGTCGTTATCAACAGCAACTGTACGCACAGAAACCGCCGTCTTCGGAGCCTTGACAATCAATGAACCGGATCCTTTGATAACTGATTCATTGATTTTCATTTCTCCTGAATCAAATGAAATATCTGACCACCGTAGGGCGAGTCCCTCACCACGCCGAATACCAGTGGCTGCCAGAACCCTTATAAATACTGCAATGCGGACATCGCTTTCCCTCGCTGCAGTCTCCAAGATGGCTTTAACTTCTTCTAATGAGGGTGCCCTGACGGGAACCAGTGCCGATCTGGGCTTTGGCAGATCGGCTTGTGAAACTGGGTTTGGAATTGTGCCTCCAGACCATTTCCCCGCCAGTCGTGTTGCTTTGTGCAAAATTGCTCTCACCTGCCTGACGCCAGATGTACCCAGTCCGCCATCGGAAAGCGAACGAAAGTAAGACTCAATCTCGAACACCCCGGTAGAAGTAATTTTCTTAGGACCGATTTTGTCCTTTATGTAGAGGCGAAAAAGGCCTTCATAATCTTTGACCGTCTTTGGCGAGAGATCCTGCCAGCCATTTTGTTGCCAAGCCAGGATCGCTTCATTGAAAGTTGTTTTCGCGCCCCAGAGAGTATTTTCACCGGACGACAATTGCGGTTTGGACTCAAATTGGAGCGAAAGCCTGGCAAGCTCTCTCTCGGCTTCTCTCTTTCCCCCAACAAATGTTGCATACTTGTGCTTTACCCGTCCCTGCTCATCGCGGCCTACATAGAAGCGCAGTTC
>DAHVOF010000140.1 GCA_027318945.1 Actinomycetota bacterium
AGAAGTTGATTCAGAGTGAGAAAGCAAACGACAACCCGAGGACCGCCATGTGTCAGCGTCAATGCCACCTCCGACAAGGTGATCACAGGACGTGATCAGTTACTATGTCGCCTGCATGATCAGCTTGACTGTCGCGCAACACGCCCCTTGACTGCACAGTCACGAATGTATGTTCCTTGTCCATGGTTTCAGTATAGCTTCTACATTGTAATACAGCAATACAGCAATACAGTAATACAGCAAAGGACTTCCCAAGACTAGCCTAACTGTCATTATCACTAGCTACTGTTGATTTCATAGCAACCGAACACCACTTCAAACAACCGCATGACACGAGCGCCATTGAAGCAGGGTCTGGTCCTTATAAGCTCTGGGCAGTTACTTGGTGCCCTAGCACGAATAGCTCGCTGAGCTGTCGCTAGGCAACCTTTCGCCAAATTTCAAGGCGACAAACCCCATTCCTTGCTGGAAGTACCTCCAGCAACTACAGCAGGATCGAAATCGATATTGTTCGTCTCGCCCATAAGTGCTTCGATTGTGGCGAGTTCTGATGGCGTGAGCATGTCATCTGCAGATTAATACACCCCAGTAGAAATTAAAAGGACCCTCTGGCGCATTTCAGTGTGTATGCATGCGGTTTACCAGCCAGATTCACAAGGATACGAGCTGGAAGAACGCAAACGAAATTTACAGGCAGTTTTGGACAGATCTGCCGGTGTTGGATACACTGTGACGAATGCAGGTGAAGCGCGCTAGCATTGTTGTATTCGTCGGATGAGGTTCCGATAGGTTCGTCCTAAACCGCTCATTTCGAGCTAATGGCCTCTACATGGTTCTGAACGCTTTTAGAACAATGTGGAGGTTCCATTTTGGAAAATTTGAGCTTGTCGCCGATCGCGGTCCAGGCAGTTCAAGTACTCACGATCCTTCTATGTGCGCCTCTGATCAGCGGTGTCATCTCCAAGATCGTTGCTCTCATGCAGGGACGGAGAGGGCCTAGGATCCTGCAGACGTACTACGACCTCGTAAAGCTCTTCCAGAAAGAGACCGTAGTTCCGGAGCATTCCAGCTGGGTGTTTATCGTAGCTCCGATTGCGGCCTTCGTGTGCTATCTGACCGTTCCACTCTTGATCCCAGTACTTACCACTTTCGGGCTTCCTTTGGGTTACATGGGCGACATCCTTGGGGGTGGCTTCATACTTTCCCTTGCAGGATTTTGCGTGGCTCTGGCGGGAACCGAATCCGACGCTCCCTTCGCGCAGCTGGGGAGCAGCAGGGCGATGACTTTCGGCGCGCTTATCGAACCCACGGTACTTTTCATCGTCTTTGCGGCAGGTGTCATAACCTCGACCGACCTTCCTTACGCTATGGCCGCCACTGTGAGATCCTCAGCTGGAGAGATCGTTCGTCCAGCGCATGTCCTCGCGGCGATCGCCTTTTTCATGGTGGTTCTGACGGACACCGGCCGTATCCCAGTCGAGAGCCATTCCGGCACCTTGGAGTTTGGGATGATCGACGAAGGGCGCACCCTCGAACATTCCGGGGCCCCCTTTGCGCTCTTGCAGTGGGGATCGGCAATGAAGCAGCTCATCCTATATACGATCTTGATCGATGTTTTTCTCGCTCCATGGGGGCTTGCCAGCAGCACCAAGCTGACCTCGGTTCTACTGGCTGTCCTGGCGCTGATGTTCAAAGCGACTTTGATCGGAACGGTTTTTGCGATTATCGACAACTCTTTCTCCAAGCTCCGCCTGTTCAAGATCACAGAGTTCCTGGCCGGGGCGTTCCTGCTTGCAGCACTTTCCGTACTTGTCTTCTTTCTCGGAGGTGGTTGATGCACACGGCGGCCCCATCCTCGTTCGCCGGAATCTCAGACCTGATTGCGGTGCTCGTTCTGCTGAGCGTGTTCGTCATGTTTCGTGCCCAGCTGATCCGTTCACAGGTGAGACTCTATGCAGGCCAGTCGGCGCTGGTGGCAATCCTGACCGGCTTTCTTGCGACGAGTCACCATATCGTTGAACTCTATGCCTTTGGAGCGATCTCTATAGTTCTGAAGGTTGTGGTGGTCCCGAAGGTGATCACCAGGTTTGTCGATCGCGCGGAAACAAACCTTTCGAGCAGCGCCTCGTTAGGTGTGGCGTCCATGACGCTTATCGCGATTGGAGTAGCGGTCATCGGATTGTTCACGATGGATTCGATCCACTTTGAATCGACGGCGTTGCCTTCAGCCGCCCTAGCAATTTCGGTAGCTACGGTCCTGGTCGCATTCCTGCTGGTAATTTTCCGATCCGACGTCGTATCCCAGGCCATGGGCTTTCTGTCCATGGAAAATGGCGTCTCCGTCGCCAGCCTCGTTGTCGCTTCGGGAATCCCGCTGGTGGTCGACGTCGCCTTCCTCTTTGATCTTTTGGTCGCGGCGGTTGTTTTCGGCCTGATGATGAGGGTTCATCATGCGCGCACTCAAACCCTCTCCACTGAGCCTCTCGATCGGTTGAAAGGATAGCAGATGCAGGTTGACATGATTGGGCTGGCCTCGGTCGGATTTATAGCCGCAATCGCCGCATGGATCTTTGCGGCCCGCTTTTCGAAATTCGTCACTATCGCCGGTGGGGTTGTCTCTTTCTCTCTGGCTGTTTCGCTTATCTCCAAAGTTTCCGAGGCCGGAAGCGTTTCGGTTGGAACGTTCCTCTATGTCGACCCGCTATCCCTTGTATTTCTCATTCCAACCTGCTTTCTATATCTAGCCACAGCTATTTTCAGCGCGGGATATGTTCACCCGCCGGCAGGCTACGCCGGGGTCAGGTACATGAGGAACTTCTACGCCGGGCTCAACCTTTTCTGCTGGGCGATGATCGCGGCGCTAGTTGTCAACGGTCTCGCGCTGATCTGGATAGCGATCGAGATAACGACGGTCGTCTCGGTTCTCCTGGTTGCGATCGACAGAACTGACGGGGCAAGCGAAGCCGCCTGGAAGTATCTTCTCATCGCGTCGCTCGGGCTAGGCATTGGATTGATCGCCACGATATTCATCTATGCCGCTGGATCGCATTCACTTGGATCCTCCTACAATCTCTCGTTCAACGTTTTGATATCCAGTGCGTCCAGCTTTCCACCCCAGGTCGTGCGTTTGGCCTTCGTGCTGGCGGTAATCGGTTACGGAACCAAGGTTGGATTCTTCCCCGTTCACACCTGGCTTCCGGACGCGCATTCCGAGGCTCCTACGCCCGTATCGGCACTGCTCTCCGGATCCTTGTTATCTGTCAGCTTTTATGCGATACTCCGGTTTTTCCAAGTCACCGAAAAAGCGGTTGGCAGCGAGTTTCCAAGAGGCGTCTTGCTCATATTCGGCTTGGCGAGTCTTGGAACGGCAGCGCTGTATCTGGTGAGCCAGCGGGACATTAAGAGGCTCCTCGGGTATTCGAGCATCGAGCACATGGGTATTCTCGCGGTCGGAATGAGCTTTGCCGCGCCTATCGCGGTGTTCGGAGTGCTGTTGCACGTAATCGCGCACGCACTTGCCAAGGGAGGCGCGTTCTTCGGCGCTGGATCGATCCTGCGGAAGTTCCAGACCAAGGACATGGCCAGGATCCGTGGGGGCATGGGCCTGCTGCCCTGGTCCGGTCCGATGTTTCTTCTCGCTGTTCTGGCATTGTCGGCAATGCCGCCTTTTGGGATCTTTCGAAGCGAGTTCCTGATAGTGATGGGCGCACTGCAGGGCCACGATAATGTTGCCGCCGTTGCGCTCGTGGTCTTTGTCACGATGGCGTTCTTCGGGCTCACATATTTCGCTACCCGCACCATTCTCACGCCGACCTCCGGCGCTGCTTCACAGGGGCTAAAAGTGGGTGAGCCGAGCTCGTACATTGTCGTCGCCATGGGACTATGCCTGCTGGGCCTTGTCATACTGGGGGTCCATCCGCCCGGACAGCTCGTCAATCTCATCGCTAGTGCCGCAAGAGAGCTAAGGGGGTAACTGTGACTCAAATGCCGTTTGATAATCAGCCCGGATCCGTGTCTCCAGACTTTTTCGTTCGCTCGATCGACGCGCATGTGGATGGAGGCGAGAGATTTGCGGCGCTTTTAGCTCTTCCATTGGGAGAGCGGATTCGCCTTTTGGCGGTGACCAGCTATTTCAGTGAATTTCACGTAATCTGGTGCGATCTCGAGACGGGAGCCACAACCTATCCTCCGCTGGTAGCAGCTGTCCCCGCAGCAAACTGGTATGCGCGGCGGATATTCGACACATGCGGCCTCGCCCCTTTCGGCGGCGCCGCGCTCGATCCCCTAGTCGTCCCTAGGCCCTTTCAACCCCAGTCCCGAGCCGGAGGAACACCCGGAGCGTGGGAGAATCCGGGATCCTCCAGGCCCGCGGTTATCGGCGAAGGTGTCTTTAAGATCCCGCTTGGTCCGGTGAGGTCGGGGGTATTCGAATCGATCGAATTTGTGGTGGAGACACCCGGCGAGGAGATACTCCATGTCGAGCCCCGGCCGTTTTACAAACATAGAGCGGTCGACGCATCATTCTCCGGAAGGTCGTTTCAAGACGGTGCACTGATTGCTGAGCGCATCGAAGGTATTGCCGGCGTCGCTCACGCGATTGCCTATTGCCAAGCCGTCGAGAAGCTAGCCAGCTCCGAGGTCCCGATGGGGGCCCAGCTGGTGAGAGTCGTTCATGCAGAACTGGAGAGGATCGCAAATCACCTCGAATCCGCGATACGGCACTGCGAGGCATCCGCTCAAGCTGTCGCCTACGCGAGGCTGAGCTTGCATAAAGAAAGCGTCATGCGGCTTCGCTCTGACGTATGCGGTCACAGATTCTCACGTGGAGTCGTCACCCCCGGCGGCGTCATTGGCCCCCTCCTGTTGTCTGCAACCGAGGTGACAAGTAGGG
>DAHVOF010000150.1 GCA_027318945.1 Actinomycetota bacterium
GCCAACAGATCCAGCTTGGGTTGGATGTCGCGGAAAAGCGGTTTCCGTCTCTGGCTACGACATTGCCAGAGACCGCATGGGACGAGCGGGAGATCCATGATCTGCTCGGCTGGACGCCTCAGGGACACCCGGATCTAAGGCCTTTGATTAGAACACCGCGCTGGCCTGAGAGCTTTCTGCCATTGGACTCCTCATTTCCCAAACCGCGGTGGCTCGACGTAGAACCCGATCTGCCCGCGATCAAGGTTGAGGGCGACGGGATCACATATATGAAGGTCGGTCCCACTCATGCCGGAATAATAGAGTCAGGGCACTTCGTCTTCAGCATCATAGGCGAAAACGTTTTGCACTTGGACGCCCACCTGTTTCAGAATCACAGAGGCATAGAATCAATGGTCGAAGGGAAGCGGATAGACGAGACGGCACGAATCCTAAGTCGCGTTTGCGCAGCGGATACGGTCTCCAACCAAGCCAATTTTGCCCAAGCGGTAGAGAAGGTGGCGGGCTTTGATCCTACTCCTGCGCTTGTGAACCAGCGGATAGTGCTGCTCGAGGCGGAACGCGTGCTCAGCCACCTCAACGACTTGGCGCAAATACCCGCAGGTGCAGGATTCCAAGTTGCCCACCAGAGGGCGCTCGCAATCAAGGAACAATGGCAACGCAGTCTTGAAATGCTTTTCGGCCACCGGTTCCTCTTCGATGCCATTCTCCCTGGCTCGGCACGACACGCTCCGCCGGAGCAGGTAATTTCCTGCGTTTCGGAGCTCCACAATCTGTGGTCTGCCTGGCGCCGATCCACATGCAGCCACCGTGGATTCATCAACCGCATGCAAGGTGTAGGGATCACGCCGCCGGATCGTGTGATCAGGATGGGAGCGCAAGGAGTGGCCGCGCGAGCTTCAGGCAAGCCTTTCGACGCACGCCAGTCCCATCCATGGTACGAGGAGCTCTTCTCTAAAGCGGCTCTCAAGAGTTCAGGTGACGTAAATGCGCGATTCCAGGTTCGGCTCGACGAAGTTGAAGACTCGATAAGGATCATCAAAAACGCCGCCGAGAAGCTCGGCGGCATGCCTCCTCACGAGCCTCGCTTTAAAGTGCCCGACGACTTAGATGGGCAGGTCACCACTTTCAATGAGTCGCCGCACGGCCTCAATGTACATGCTGCAGTCTTCAAGACTGGCCGTATAGGGAGATACCACATTCGATCCGCCTCGTTTCGCAACTGGCCGCTCCTCGCTCAGACAGTCGCCGGCAACGGAGTCGCTGACTTTCCCCTTATCAATAAGAGCTTCGAGCTCTGCTACAGCTGCACCGATCGCTAGCGAAAGCACAATTCGATGATTAAACATGTGCGCACCCTACAGATACGACATGTCGATGCAGGAAGCTGCAATGGCTGCGAACAGGAGCTTATCGCCCTAACGAACCGCTACTACGACATTCAAAAACATGGAATTGACATCGTTGCCTCACCGCGTCATGCCGACGCGCTCCTTGTTACCGGACCAATAACCGACACGATGGCAAGAGCGGTCGAGAAAGTTTGGGACGCCATTCCTCGCCCGAGTATTCGCATCGCGTTCGGTGATTGCTCCTCCGGATGCGGACCCTTTGGCGAAGCTTATGCAAGCCGGGCAGGCCTTGACAATCCAGATATTGAAATTTTGGGATGTCCTCCAAATCCGGCACAAGCTCTCTGGGTCATCAAGAAGTGGATGGATGCACACCGCATAAACGGGAGACGGTATGAGAAGATTGAGTCAGGTCGAGGACAGCGGGAACCGACATCGCCTGCGCCGAAACCGTTCTATATGTCCTGGGCCAAAGCGCGCAGAGATGAGACCTGATCCGCGTCGCCTATGACTATCAGCACCTCGCCCGGTCGGATCTCAGCCGTGGGCGGCGGATTTGTCCTAAACTCCCCGTCTGTTGCACGCATGGCAAGGACGAGCGTACCTGTCTGATCGTGCACCTTCGCGCTGCGCAGTGTCTGCCCGACAAGAGGGGACTCGGGATACACCTCGACCTGCTCTAGCCGGAAATCCAGGCTGCCGTCATGCATAACGACGTCGAGAAACTCCGCCACATGGGGCTGGACTGCAAGTGCCGCCATCCGAGCCCCACCCAGATCTTGGGGATTTACCACTCTGTTTGCTCCAGCCTGGTAAAGCTTCGGCACGGCCTGGTCGCTGGCGGCTCGGGAAACGATGAAGAGGTCGGGCCTCATAGACCTCCCAGTAAGCGTCACATAGAGGTTGTCCGCATCGGCGTTGAGCGCCGTAATAAGAACCCGGGCCCGATCTATGCCAGCATGTTGGAGAATGCGTTCGTCGGTCGCATCACCATGTATGTGAGGGCCATCGACTGTAGATACGCGCTGAGCCGAAATGTCAATCACGACGATCTCGGCATCCGAGGCATTCAGATTGTGCTCGATAGCCCGACCAACTCTCCCCCAGCCGCATATGATGACATGCTGGTTCATACTCGCGATCTCTCTTTCCATCTTCCGCCTCCGATACCCTCCGCCAAGGTAGCCTTCAACAAACGTCTCGATCAGGACACTGAAGGTATACCCTGCCGTGCCGACCCCCAATAGGATCAACACAATAGAGAAGATCTCCTCGCCGTGGCTAAAGTTATGCAGCTCCCCATAGCCGACCGTGGTGACGGTTATGACCGTTTCGAACAGGGCGTCGACCAACCCAAACCCAAAGGCCATGTAGCCGATGACCCCGCCGATCACTACCGCCACCATAGTAAGAACGCTGATGATCAGACGACGAGGCACCAGAATTCCCGAGACATCTAGGTCTCCTGCAGGCCCCTTCCCAACGATTGAAAGCTTCCTCACTGCTTCCCCGAGCTTAAGTCAAAATTTCCCTGGCTGAATAATCGTATCTCAGCTGCCTCCGGCGAATGCAATATCGGCGTTACTCAACACAAACCGCGTCGCTGAGACCTTCGCTAGATGAATCTACGATGATCAACATAGCGCACTCGCTTGGCGCGCTGCAGGCCCGCTGATATTCGGCTAAATACGCTTAATTGGTGCCAAAGAAAGCAGCAACGTCTTCTCCCCGCCTGCCGAAAAGCGAACGGTTATCTCGGAATTCTCGCCGGAGCCTCTTGTTCCAATCACCACGCCTTCTCCCCATTTCGCATGCACGATGTCGTCTCCCACTTTAAGTGAGATGAGATCCTGGGAAAGCCGCTTTGCCGCAAAACCGGACTTCACGGGGGACGCACTGTATCGACCACCGGCCGACGAGGCCGCATCGAATCGGCTCGTGAAATATGAAAGCTCTGCTGAACTTCGCCTAGGTGATACGTCCTGGACAAGCTCTGGTGGAATCTCATCAAGAAACCTGCTTGGAGGGTTTGCCAATCCTTCGCCCCACTGGCCACGCGAGGTGGCCAAAGTCAGGAAAAGCATCTCCCGCGCTCGGGTAATACCCACATAACACAGCCTTCTCTCCTCCTCAAGCTCCTGCGGATCCACCAGTGAGCGCGAATGGGGGAAAATTCCATCCTCCATGCCGGTTAGAAAGACAACAGGAAATTCCAAACCTTTAGCCATATGAAGAGTCATGAGTACCACTGTGGAGTCGGGAACGTCATCGTCTGTAGCGGACACCAACGCTACGTCCTCAAGGAGATCCGACAGCGTTTCATGTTCCTCGCCGACACGCACGAGCTCTTCAAGGTTCTCAATCCGACCAGCAGCCTCGACGGTGCGTTCAGCCGTCAGCTCAGCCATATAGCCTGATCGTTCGAGCACGAACTCGATAAGCTTTTTTACCTCGACACCGGCTGCAATCTTTTCCCTCGCCTCGTCAAAGATGCTCTGAAGATCCTTTATCCCAGAAAGTGCCTTACCCGCAACTCCAGTCTCCTCGACCCGGGAAAACGCGTCAACAAACGAAATCTCCGACATTCCCGCATACAGATCGACCTTTGCCACCGACATATCGCCGACTCCGCGCTTTGGCACATTTATGATCCTGCGTAGAGACACCTCATCCATGGGGTTGGAGATGAAGCGAAGGTAAGCGAGTATGTCCTTGACTTCTTTGCGCTCATAAAATCTGGTGCCACCTATCACTCGATAGGGGATAACCCTTCGAACGAACTCTTCTTCTATAACCCGCGACTGCGAATTGGTACGATAAAAAATGCCTATATCAGAAAATGAGTTGCCCGAGGCGGTCAGCTCAATGATCTTCGAGGCGATATATGCCGCCTCTTCGCGATCACCTTGCGCCTTGTACAGCTGGATCATTGCGCCGGTTCCTTCGGATGTCCAGAGATTTTTAGGCACTCTCGAAGCATTATTCGATATCACGGCATTGGCGGCGTCAAGAATCCTCTGGGTTGAGCGGTAATTCTGTTCTAGGACAACCCTTCTGGCATCAGGAAAAAATCTCTCAAACTCCAAAATATTTGTCATGTCAGCGCCACGAAAGCCATAAACGCTCTGGTCCGAATCGCCAACCACAAATACATTGCGCGATTCTTCGCCCAAAAGGGCGACAAGCCTGTTCTGAACCTTGTTCGTGTCTTGATACTCGTCAACCAATAAGTGAAGAAATCTGCGCTGATAATTTTCCAAGACCTCTGGAAATCTTTCGAAAAGCGCAACGGTCTTGTTCAAAAGATCGTCAAAGTCCATGGCAGACGAAGCGAGCAGCCGACGCTGATACTCAGCATAAACCTCTGCTATTTTCCGCTCGAAGATATTCCTCGCCCCATCCGCATACGCCATGTGATCTGTGAGATCCGCCTTGGCCTGGGAGATGTGCCCGGCAAGGGACTTCGGAGGAAATCTCTTGGCATCCAGGTTGAGGTCGCGCGCTACATAACTTATAAGGCGCGTGGAATCAGCTTGGTCATAAATGGTGAAGCTCGAGTTGAAGCCAAGGGCCGTAGCATGCTGCCTTAAAATACGAACACAAGCCGAGTGGAACGTGGAAACCCACATCCTCTCGGCGACAGAGCCGATCAATCCAACTAGACGACTCCTCATCTCGGCGGCTGCCTTGTTTGTAAATGTTATCGCAAGAATCTCATGTGGGGAGACGCCCAGCACCTCAATAAGGTAGGCAATCCGCCTGGTGAGAACTCTGGTCTTGCCTGAACCCGCTCCGGCAACAACAACAAGCGGGCCGCCTACGTGCGTAACCGCTTCCTTTTGGGCAGGATTCAAATCGGAAAATAAAGACTCTGAAGTCATTTGTTCAACGAGCTGCAGCTGCGGCCCCTACTCCCATTCGATTGTTCCAGGAGGCTTTGATGTTATGTCGTAGACCACTCGGTTCACCCCTGGGACTTCGGCAATCACCCTGGATGATATCGCCTCGAGCACCTCAAATGGAAGCCGCGCCCAATCGGCAGTCATAGCGTCAAGCGAAGTAACCGCCCGAAGAACGATCGGGTAAGCGTAGGTCCTCTCGTCCCCCATCACTCCAACACTCTTCACTGCAGGCAGGACGGCGAAGCTCTGCCACAATGAGCGGGTCAGGCCAGCCGCTTCGATCTCATCCTGGACAATCGAATCTGCTCGGCGCACAATCTCCACTCGATCTGGTGTAACTTCTCCAACAATGCGAACAGCGAGGCCCGGGCCTGGAAAAGGCTGCCTCCAGATTATCTTTTCCGGGAGTCCCAGCTCCTCGCCAATCGCACGAACTTCGTCCTTGAACAAAAGTCGGAGCGGCTCAACGAGCTGGAACTCCATGTCGTCCGGAAGACCGCCCACATTGTGATGGGACTTTATTTTCGCCGCGTCCTTCGTACCGGACTCAATCACGTCGGGATATAGAGTACCCTGGACCAAGAATTTCGCCCCACGTATTTCATGGGCCACCTCCTCGAAAACCCGGATAAATGTGTTGCCAATAATCTTACGCTTCTCCTCAGGGTCCGTCACATCCTTGAGCAATGAAAAGAACTTTTCGCTGGCGTCTACAACGACAAGATCGACCTTGAATTGGTTCCTGAAAGTCTTTTCGACGGTTTCCCTCTCGCCGCTACGCATGAGACCCGTGTCGACGAAAACACACACAAGCTGATCGCCAACTGCCTCGTGCACCAAAGCTGCTGCAACGGAAGAATCAACCCCACCCGACAGCGCACAGATGACGCGCTCCCTACCGATCTGACTTCGAATATCACTGAGCGACTCCTCGATGATGGAATAGCTCGTCCACGAGGCGCTCGCTCCAACCGCGTCGGTCATGAAATTGCCAATTAGCTGCTGCCCAAAATCAGTGTGGGCCACCTCCGGATGATACTGGACCGCGTAAATCCTGCGCTCTTCGCTCTCCATGACAGCCACAGGAGAGCTTGGGGTGGATGCAGTCACGATAAATCCGGGCGGAGCCTCGACGATGGCGTCAAAGTGGCTCATCCATACATTTTGAACCAAGGGCGAATGCGACAACAGCAGCCCATGATCCTTCGCGGACATTTCTACCCGCCCATACTCTCCCTTTGAATTCTTCTCCACGACGCCGCCCAGCTCGGCCGCAATTAGCTGCGCACCGTAGCAGATGCCTAAAATCGGGATTCCCATATCCAGGATCTGTCGGTCCAACCGAGGAGCGCCGGGTTCATTCACACTCTTGGGACCGCCGGATAGAACAATTCCCCGAGGATCGATCTCCTTGAGTTCTTCGAAGGATATGGTACTCGGAACGATCTCCGAGTAGACATGCTGCTCCCGAATCCTTCTAGCTATGAGCTGGGCATACTGTGCGCCAAAGTCTACAACTACGATCGACGAAGAGCGATTAGCGTGCACTGGGCAGGCCTTGAATATCCATCAGTGACCCATGCCCACGCGCTGAGCGGTCTGCAGGGCCTTGCCCTCCGTCTGAAGCGCGGGCGCAACCATAACTTCCGCCTTTTGGAACTCCTTGACAGTCTCGTAACCACATGTGGCCATGGACGTCCTCAACGCGCCAAAGAGGTTGAGGCGCCCGTCATTCTCGTGCGCCGGGCCGACAAGAATTTCTCTCAGCGAGCCCCTTTGCGACACCTTCACCCGAGCACCACGCGGAAGTGTCGGATGGAATGTGGCCATGCCCCAGTGGTACCCGTGTCCCGGAGCCTCGTACGAGCTCGCAAGGGGGGAGCCTATCATCACCGAATCCGCTCCACACGCTATGGCCTTAGCAATGTCGCCACCACGGCTCATCCCGCCATCAGCTATGACGTGCACATATACGCCCGTCTCATCCAGGTGCCGCATCCTGGCACCGGCCGCATCTGCAATCGCAGTGGCCTGCGGAACTCCCAAGCCCAATACACCTCGGGTGGTGCATGCGTTGCCGGGACCGACCCCGACCAGTATCCCGGCAGCACCAGTTCTCATCAAATGCAACGCAGCATGGTAAGAGGCGCATCCGCCGACAATGATCGGTATGTCAAACTCGCGAATAAATTTTTTCAAGTTGAGAGGCTCTGTAGTTTTTGACACATGCTCGGCTGACACGACAGTCCCCTGGATAATAAGTAGATCCAATTCCGCCGCCAGGATGGCCTTAGCCATGAACTCGGTCTTTTGCGGCGTCACCGAGGCAGACGTGACGACTCCGGCAGCCTTGATCTGACGAATTCTCTCCGTCACGAGATCCAGCTTGATCGGCTCAGAGTATATCTCTTGCATTCGCTGGGTAGCCTTTTCAGGATCAAGCTCGGCTATCTCCTTTAGTAACGGTTCTGGGTCTTCATAACGGGTCCACAGCCCTTCGAGGTTCAGCACCCCCACCCCACCCAGCTTGCCGATCTCTATAGCGGTTGCCGGTGAAACCACGCCATCCATCGCCGATGCCATCAAGGGCAGATCGAACTTGAACGCATCGATCTCCCAACTTATGTCGACGTCCTCAGGATCACGGGTTCTACGGCTAGGAACTATAGCTATGTCATCAAAGCCGTAGGCTCGACGCCCAGACTTGCCAATTCCGATTTCCACCTCAGCCACGTTGCCTCCCAATTGCAGAATAAACCAATCGATCCATATACGTGCAAACACATAATCGCGGTGCCTGCCAACACCAGCCCCAACAACTGCAGGCGCAAGAAGAACTCACTCAACTCGCTAAAAACCTGCTATTACCGCCGCTCCATCGCAGCTTCAGCCATTGTTCGCATAAACTCGTAGATGATCCTTCCCGTAGCGCCCCATACAAGATCATCTCCAAAATCGAAAAAATGCATCTCAAAATAGCCTCCGCTGGAGATAGGCCATCTCTCGACGCTAAACACGCCCTCTTGGAACAAATACGAAATGGGAAAGGAGAAAACTTCTTCCACCTCGCTTGAATTGATTCTATAAGATCGAGGTTCTGGAAGAGTCGCCACTACAGCCACTAGGGATACGAATGAGGACATGGTTGCGGAAGAGACGAGGCGGCCTTCTATCTCTATCGACTTTGGATCAAGACCTATCTCCTCGTAGGCCTCCCTTACCGCCGCCTCCTCGGCTGTCTCGCCCTCTTCGATCTTGCCTCCTGGAAATGCGACCTCGCCAGCGTGCGTTCTCAATGAGGAGGCACGGCGAGTAAGTATCATGTTTGCCATCCCGTCGCCGTCATAGATTGGTACCAATATCCCGGCTTTTGGACGTTTTTCAGAACCATTCTTCAAGTTGGGTGTATTTCTTCCCGGCGGTAAGACTATTGGAACATGCGACGACATGACATCTTTGATTAGCGAAATCGGAACGCCGCCGCTCAGTCGGGATCCCGAAACCCATTCCTGCACCTCGGCCGACTCCACTCCGTCCGGCCTGTTTACTCTCTGCCTGTAGGCTCCGTTTCCTCGCCGGTCAAACAACTCCTACACTCCGTCTGGGATAAGAACGCTAAAACTCGAAATTCAAGGTGCCTTCAGTCTACCAACCGCGTACGCATAACGACCTGTAGTCGCCTCAGCAACAGCAAAGGGGGCCGGACCTGCGTCCGACCCCCTTTATTTGACCATTGCGGCACTTGGATGGCACGCTGGATCGCGAAAACCAGCTACATCATGCCGCCCATGCCGCCCATGCCTCCCATGCCTCCCATGGCAGCCGCGGCTGCCGCGGCGTCAACGGGCTCCGGCTTGTCGGCAATGAGAGCTTCTGTTGTCAGCAAAAGCGCCGCTATAGAGGCTGCGTTTTGAAGCGCCGAGCGCGTAACCTTTGCGGGATCTATCACACCAGCTTTCACCAGGTCCTCGAACTCGCCGGTTCTAGCATTTAGCCCTGTGTTACCCTTCGCCTTAGAGACGGCGTCCACAATGACTGCTCCCTCGAGTCCGGCGTTATTGGCAATCCAGCGAAGCGGCTCTGCCAGGGACTTGGCTACAATCGAAGCGCCTGTTGCCTCATCTCCCTCGAGCTTCGCTATCAGAGCATCGACATCAGCTCGCGAGCGAACAAGCGCAGTACCGCCACCCGCAACGATGCCTTCCTCGATAGCGGCACGCGTTGCTGAAAGGGCATCTTCGATACGATGCTTCTTTTCTTTCAGCTCCACCTCCGTGGCGGCGCCGACCTTGACCACTGCAACTCCACCTGAAAGCTTTGCCAAGCGCTCCTGAAGCTTCTCACGATCCCAGTCGGAATCAGTCTCGTCAATCTCACGCCTGATCTGAGCGATCCTCGCGTCGACATCAGCCTTCGTGCCGTGACCTCCGATGATCTTCGTGTCATCTTTATTTACTTCGATACGCCGCGCAGATCCCAGCAGATCAAGCGTGGCACTCTCTAGCTTCAGGCCAACTTCTTCCGAAATTACCTGCCCGCCGGTGAGAACTGCCATATCCTGCAGCATGGCCTTCCTACGGTCACCGAATCCGGGGGCCTTGACCGCAACCGAGCTGAATGTGCCGCGTATCCTGTTGACAACTAAGGTGGCGAGCGCCTCTCCCTCAATGTCCTCGGCAACTATCACTAGCGGCTTGCCCGCCTGCATTACCTTCTCGAGAAGAGGAAGCAGCTCGTGCACCGTCGAAATCTTGCTGGCGTAGAACAGGATAAGAGGATCCTCAAGTACTGCTTCTTGACGATCCTGATTGGTTACGAAATATGGGGATAAGAAGCCCTTGTCAAACTGCATTCCCTCTGTGAACTCAAGCTCAAGTCCGAAGGTATTCGATTCCTCAACCGTCACAGTCCCATCTTTGCCCACCTTGTCGATGGCGTCTGCCAGAATCTCACCGATGCTGGCATCCGCTGCCGAAATCGAAGCAACCTGGGCAAAGTCGGACTTGGCCTCGATAGGCTTGGCTTGCTTCTGGATAGAGTCGACAACTGCCGCAACAGCCTTTTCAATACCGCGCTTTAGCACGAGAGGGCTAGCTCCCGCCGCGACATTGCGCAATCCTTCCCGAATCAGGGCTTGCGCAAGCACGGTGGCCGTTGTGGTGCCGTCACCCGCAACGTCGTTGGTCTTGGTAGCCACCTCTTTGACTAGCTGAGCACCCATGTTTTCGAACGGATCTTCGAGCTCGATCTCCCTTGCGATGGATACGCCGTCGTTGGTGATGGTGGGAGCCCCGAACTTCTTTTCGAGAACTACGTTTCTTCCCTTGGGGCCAAGCGTCACTTTCACGGTATCCGCAAGTTTGTTGACACCCTCTTCCAGCGATCGACGTGCAGTTTCGTCAAACTTTAAAGTCTTGGCCATTACTTGGCCACCTTCGCAAGAATGTCTCGACTTGAAAGGATCAGGAGCTCATCGCCATCAACAGTTATCTCCGTTCCCCCATATTTGGAGTAGACGACGACATCCCCTACAGAGATTCCCAGAGGGATGATCTCACCACTTGACTCTGCCCGGCGGCCTGGCCCCACTGCAAGGACATCACCCTGTTGCGGCTTTTCTTTTGCCGATTCCGGAAGCACCAATCCGGAAGCCGTGCGCTCCTCTGACTCGTGCGGCTTTACGACGATACGGTCGTCCAATGGTTGAAGCTTCATAGTACTGCGAGCCTCCTTTTCAATTTTCATTATGAGAGTGTAGTTGGCAGTTAGCACTCTCGGCTAGTGAGTGCTAAATGTAGCGGAAAAAATTTAAGTTTTCAAGCCCTTCTAGGGACTAAATGCTCTCCTCCAGCCGCAGCGAAGGCATTGCGGCGATTGAGCGATCGCTCGGACCAAAATTTTCGAGCCTCCAAGCGCCGGCGGCGGCTATCATCGCACCATTGTCGGTGCAATTCAATCTCGAAGGTATACACGCTGCGATATCCAGATCGTTCGCTTTCTTCGTCAGAACTGCTCTAAGTCTGGTGTTCGCCCCCACACCACCTGCAAGAGCGATGCATTTAACGCCGAAGTCTTTGGCCGCATTTAGCGTCTTCTCGGTCAACACGTCAACCACCGCCTCTTGGAAGCTGGCTGCTAAGTCAGCTACCTCAGCCTCTGGATGCCTTTTGGCATAAGTGACCACCGCGGTCTTGAGGCCTGAAAAGGAAAAGTCCAACGAACCGTCTCGTAGGGGACGTGGGAACCGCACCGACGCTGGGTCTCCAAACTCCGCCTCACGCTCGATCTCAGGCCCGCCGGGGTAACTGAGACCAAGAAAACGTGCAACTTTGTCAAATGCTTCACCTGCCGCATCGTCGAGACTCTGCCCCACGACCCTGTAGCGACCAGGCTTTTGAACAAGCACGAGCATCGTGTGGCCGCCAGACACGAGCAGCATTACAGCTGGATAACTGATAGGGTCCTGTTCAAGCCGTACGGCAAATAGATGGCCTTCGAGATGGTTCACTCCGACTAGTGGCACACCCCATGCCAGAGAAAGCCCCTTGGCGGCGGCCACCCCGACCATCAATGCGCCGGCAAGACCTGGACCAATCGTGACGGCGATAGCCTCGATATTCGGCCTGTGCATATCGAGGCCGGCCTTCGAAATCGCCTGCTTGACCACGTGCAGGATCCGTCGTTCATGTTCCCGACCCGCAAGCTCCGGCACCACCCCACCGAATTCTGCGTGCACTTGCTGAGATCGAATTATCGAGGACAAGGCGATAGCTCCATCTTTCACAACAGCCACCGCCGTCTCGTCGCATGACGTCTCGATCCCAAGTATCAACCCTCTGGCAACCGGGTACGAACTCATCGCCATTGGATTCTCAAACGCCTTCCCGTTCCACCGGAGATCCCTGCCTGGGCCTCGATGTTCAAAATCCGTTCGTGGTACTCGGGGCTGTCAATATCATACGCCCACATGATAAGAGCATCCTCATTGTTCTCCTGGTAGTAGCCCTTTCTCACACCGACCGGCTGAAATCCGAACTTCCCGTAAAGCCTTTGAGCCGTAAGATTAGACACTCTGACCTCGAGCGTAATCGCCCTGATGTCCCTTTTCCAGGCTCGCCACACCACCTCGCACAACAGCCTCGTTCCGATGCCCATGTTTTGCCACTCGGGATGCACGGCAATGTTCGTCACGTGAGCTTCATCTAAAACATACAGAGTGCCGCAGTAACCAACCATTTCGCGACCCTTCGAGGCGATGAAGTACATCCTCGTTGGTCCTTGAGAAAGCTCACTTTCGAAGACCCCACGTGACCAGGGATTCTGGTAAACCTGTCTCTCTATTTCCATAACCCTTGCCAGATGCCTTCTGCGCATGGGAACCACGACGATCGATCGCGCGAAACTATTGGCGTCTGACTCTTTGAGCGCGCTCATCGTACTACTTGCTTTCGCCGAGAGCGTGCCTGACGTCAAAGTTCCTTCGAGCGTCTGCATCTCTCACGTAAATCACATCCACATTTTCCGCGAGAACAAACTCCTCCGAAAAAGCCATAGGAAACGCAATCTCAAAAAGCATCGGCAAAAGAGGGTACGCCACCGCGCTCCCAGCGAAATAAACCTGGGATCGACCTGACAAGATCTCTTTGTACCGCAAGGAGCCCTCCCCAACCATGAGCACCGGCTCGCTCATAGTGTCCAACTCTAACGCCAATGCCTCGGGGGAACCCACTGAGTACTCCGAAAGCCTCGCTACGCCCCCTCCGGGCACCTTGCGATATGTAGCGTAAAATACCTCACCACGACGGGCATCGACTGTACTCACGATCGTCTTTGCACAGCTGCGCTGGCT
>DAHVOF010000155.1 GCA_027318945.1 Actinomycetota bacterium
CAACTCTGCAAAATAAGCTGCATTCCCCGTTTCACTAATCGAAATACCATTGTGAACAGGTAATTCTTGCAATCGCTTCAATTAGATCTTGGAGCTGATCCCCGTGCCTCACTAATCACAGCAACGTAATTTGGAGCTGAATGATGCGAAATTCCCAGCAGACGAAGACACGGAGCTGCGAGAAAATCTCTAGCTCCGAATAACCATTCAAGGATCGAGCCACCTATTGGCGATCTGGCCAAATTCGAGGCCTTTGGGGCCTTATTTACTCTTCCCGCCGCTTGTTTATCGCGTCTTTAAGCTGGTTGTACTCCTCAACGCTGATGTCACCGCGAGCAAGCCGCTCGTCTAGGATTTTCGAAGCGTTGGAGGTCGCCCTTCCTGGAAGCTCGTGATCATGCATTCCCATGTGACGGATGGGTCGCCTGAGGAAAAAAGAGACCAGAAGAATCACTAGACCGATGAACACGAGCATCATCAGAAAGCCGAACATTGGATACCAGGACATCCCGGGACCGCCATAGTAATATCGCATCTCTGCCTCCTGAGTCGCAAAGCTGGTTGCTGAATTGCATCAAACAGCGACCCTCTTCCTAATGTTAACCCGGCTTGATTGAAAATTACTTGGACGTAACATAAAAGAACCCTGAGAGACCTGTCAAGATATTTTCGGCTAAAAAATCGCTTGATTCCCTTTGGTTTACAGTTTGCGACCTTAGCTGCTTTCCGACAATGCTCATCGGGAGCGATCTCTATCTTGGTTCGCGAATCCTGCTTCCAACATCAGCAGATCTCGCAAATGTTTTGCTAGCTTGGCTTACCCAGCTTTGTTCCACGCATCCATTACGTCGTCGGCAGTGACCACGACACCAAAATGCCTGCGGACATTCTCGACAGACCAGCGGTGAAGTTCGCTCAAGTATGCGCTGGAACAATCCTCGACGAGGGTCGCGTAATAGTCTGCGCACGTCGCATCTCTTAGAGTGGTCTCCACGCAGACGTTGGTAGCCACGCCACAGAAAAGAAGTGATGGCTTTGCAAGCTGGGTCATTAGGCCGACGAATTCCGGAGAGCTGAACGCGCTGTAACGGTGCTTGGTCACGACATGGTCGGCCGGATGGGGTGAAATCTCGAAGAGCTCCGCCCCCCAGCTTCCAGGCACGCAATTCGGGTCCGATTCCCGCTGGCCGGTCCTGAACCTCCACGGCTCGGTCGTAGTTTCGTCTGAATGGAGCGTCTGCACGAGCACCACTGGAACTCCAGCTGAATGCGCCCTCTCAATGAGCTCAATCAGCTTGGGCATCATCTCCAGGACTCCAGACATATCCTTGCCTGACAGGGCCACGACGCCACTCGGGCTGCAGAAGTCATTTTGCACATCGATTACCACAAGAGCGGCATTGCCGGGATCGAGTCTGTCGAAAGCCATTCGCCCCCTCCTCCCCACTCAGTGCTTGTTGGCAACTGTCCAAGAGCCAGAACTTTCCGTGTGAGCATCGTACCACCCCAGTTGGGAGCACATTGCCAGCCCACCACAACTCCGGTAGGTGGATCTCAGCTGCCAGGATATCTACCTATATCAGACTGAATCCACGGGTGGCAATCGCTCTCGAACGGCAAACGTTCAGTGAATGATAGCGATCCAGGCTGCCAGTGAAAGTAGCGTGACAAAAAGTACCGGCACCGTCAGCACCACTCCCGTTCGGAAGTACTGACCCCAGCCGATCTTCACCCCCTTGGTCTCGAGAACATGGAGCCAGAGCAGTGTCGCCAGAGAACCGATAGGAGTGAACTTAGGTCCTAGATCAGACCCGACGACATTTGAATACACGAGGGCCAGATGTGACAGACCTTGAGCCTTGGAGCCCGCGATGGAGATGCAGCCAACCAGAACGGTAGGCATGTTGTTCATCACCGCAGACAGCACCGCGGTCCCAAATCCTCCGGCAAGGGCCAGAGGAACCAGGCCTGCATGCTGAATGTGGTTTATAGCATCGCTGAGATACTGCGTGAGCCCTGCATTGCGCAGGCCGAAGACGACGAGGTACATCCCCAACGAGAAGACGACGATCTTCCATGGCGCGCTGATCACGACCCTCTTTACCGAAAGGGCTTCGGATCGCCTGGACAAAAAGAGAAAGACAGCCGCGATGAGCGACGCCGGAAATGAAACCGGCAGCTTGAGAGGCTCGGAAGCCAGATAGCCAACCAATAGGGCTGCCAACACGAACCAGCTGGCCCTGAACAGCTGCGGATCCTTTATGGCTGTTTTGGGACTGAAAAGCTTTTCCGGGTCATAGCGCTTCTCGAGCAGCCTCCGGTAATAAAAATACAGCACCCCGAGGCTTGCCAAAAAGCTCACCACATCCACCGGAAGCATGGTCATCGCGTAGGTGCCGAAACCGATATGGAAGTAGCTGCCCGAGACTATGTTCACTAGGTTCGAGACGAGAAAAGGCAGGCTCGTGGTGTCCGCCACGAAGCCAGCCGCCATCACAAATGGCATCGCCTGCCGGGGACTGAAGCCGAGAACCCTCATCTGCTGATACACGATTGGAGTGATGATCAGGGCGGCTCCGTCGTTGGCGAAAAGGGCCGCCACCAGAGCGCCCAGAATGATCACGTAGACGAATGCTCTGAGGGTGTTTCCCCTCGCGGCACGCAGCATATGTAGGGCAGCCCATTCGAAGAAACCGATCTGATCCAACACAATCGAGATGATTATCAGAGCGACGAAAGTGATCGTCGCGTTCCACACGATGCCCCAGACGGTCACGATGTTGCCCGGATGCACCACTCCCAGAGCCAGGGCGACCAGCGCCCCTCCCATGGCGGACCAGCCTATGGAAAGCCCTTTCGGCTGGGCTATGACAAGGGCGAGCGTGCAGATGAAGATTACAACCGAAGCTATGTCGAGTTGATGCGCTCCTAGCAACTGCCACCCCGAATCTGCCCGCGCACGGAGGTTCTAAATAGGGGACAAAAGATTGTCCGATACTCGGGACGTTGGCCGGAATTCAGAAACACGGCCGAAGAGTTCACGCGCATGGGTGTCTCACCTTTGACGCTGACCTCGCACGATTGGCAAGCTGCGCAAGCAGGCTCGAGTACTCCTCAAGCCTTTCCGGAAGGAGCCGGTAGTAGGTGTTCCTGCCGAATGCCTGCGTCTCCACGAGACCAGCGTCTCTCAAGATCTTCAGATGGTGCGATATTGTCGGCTGACGGGCGCCGGTTAGCTCGACTATGTGGCATGTGCACAGCTGCTCGGTTGCAAGAAGCCCGATTATCTCGGCCCGCAATGGATCGGAAAAGACCGATAATTGATCAATTGAAGTTGATATCAACATAGATTGATTATATGCTGCAAAAAGAATTTGGCAAATGATTCTGGAAACGCGTCTGCAGGCTGCTTGTCCGCGCCCTAGGAGCGGCAATCAGGGATCAGCGTCAAAGTTCGTACTGGAAGGGTGGAAGTTGGAAAGAGTTCCCGAAGTCTTGTTCGTGTGCATCCACAATGCGGGCCGCTCCGTGGCGGCATCCGTCCTCCTCGAGCATTACGCGAAAGGCCGCGTGCGGGTCTCCTCCGCCGGCTCCGCACCCGGCAGCGAGATAAATCCTCACGTCGCCGAGATTCTGAGAAGCAATGGGCTTGATCCTTCGAAAGAATTCCCCAAGCCGCTTACCGATGCCGCTCAACGCAGTGCCGACATAGTCATCACCATGGGCTGCGGCGACGCGTGCACCTTCTACCCGGGCAAGCGGTACATCGACTGGGAGCTCGACGACCCAGCCGGCAAGCCTCTCGACGAGGTGCGGCCCATCGTTGAGGAGATCGAAAGAAGGGTGCTCAACCTTCTAGAGGAAATTGCTGCGGAGACCCCCGCTTCGAACTGAGAGGGCCAGCCGTCTGACCGGCGAGGCGGCCAGTGGAAGCCCGGGCCGGATCGGCAGAAAAGATGCGGCCTGGCTAGGATTGCCTCCATGGACATGCCGAAGAGGTCCCTATGAACGTTCTGCAACGAGCGGTCAGAAGCTTGGACACGTTGCAGCGCAGGTCCCGCCCGGTTGGCTTTGCCTACGGCGTGATCAAGAAATTCGGGGATGACCAGGGAGGCTCACTTGCGGCGCTGATAACCTTCTTCGGCTTCACCTCGATGTTCCCTCTCCTCCTGCTGGTTATGACTCTTTTTGGCTCGATCGTTGGGAGCAGCTCCTCCATCACCCAAAAGGTCGTCAACTCGGCCCTGTCGCAGTTCCCGATACTCGGATCAGAGATAGCCGCTAACATCCATGCACTACACAGCAACAACGCGTTCAGCCTCGCCATCGGATTGGTCGGCCTGATTCTGGGATCCCAGGGCGCCAGCCAGGCAAGCCAGTACGCCATGGCTCAGGTATGGAACATTCCCGTAACGCAGCGGCCGAACTACCTTTCAAGATTGGGCCGAACCGCAGGGATGATCGTAGTTCTGGGATTGTTCTTCATCCTTGGCGCCGCTCTGAGCGGATTCTCGAGCTTCACATCGCAATACGTTCTTCTCAGGGCCTTGGCTCTGCCGCTCTCGGTCATCGCAAACCTGGCCCTCTATCTTCTAGCCTTCCGGATCCTCACGCCGCGACAGATCGAAACGAGGAACCTAGTGATAGGCGCAATTGTTGGAGGCGCCGCCTGGACGGTATTGCAGCTCCTGGGAGGCTATCTAGTGAGCCACGAGCTTCGCCATGCAAGCCAGATCTACGGCTTCTTTGCCATCGTCCTCGGAATCCTCTCTTGGATCTATCTCGGGGCCAGGATTCTCATCTACAGTGCTGAAATCAACGTTGTGGCAACGAGAAAGCTCTGGCCGCGTTCCATCGCTGGGCCGCCTTGGACGCCAGCTGACAGGAAGGTCTTTAGCGCGCTCGGCGAACAGCAGGACCGCACCAAGGGAGAGCGCATCGAGGTGGAGTTCGACCGCAACAGCGAAAGCGGCTAGCTTTCCAGTTCAATTTGCCGAGGCCGAATTCCCTCATTATGTGGGTCACCGCCAAACATGGCGTTGCACCTTGGGTGCAGTTCCAATAGCCTACACTATGTGATTCCTTCGGAGCCGCTTCTCAGAATTGTCCTAGACCTGCTTGAATTCGAGCCCAAGCCGCTCTCAAAGATCATGCGTCAACTTGCCGAGATGGGAATCATAACCAATCTTGACTCCCCCGGCGACGAGCTCTTGCTTATACTCGACGAGTCGGACGCCATTTGGGCGTCTGGGTCAGGGCTCTACAACAGGACCGACAAGATGCTCGAAGGGGTCTGCCTCACCCATCGCGTAACCAGCGAGGAGATAGAAAACGACCTCGTGCACATCATTCCTGATCTGGATGGTCTCGGATTCAATCTCGAAAATATCTTCGTCTCGGGGAATCACGAGCTGAGGATCACCTACCGCCAACAGCAGTGGGTGGCGGGTGCTGACGAGCATGGATCGTTTCTCGGACCGCGTGGCTGGCTCAACGAGTTCCTACCTGGTGATTTGGTTGCCTTCAGACGCACTGGCAATACGTTCTCGCTCTTCCGCCCAAAAGAGGTCTACCGCGGTGACGACGAGCAAGCAGCCCTGCTCCGCGCATTCAACAACCATTACGAGCAGTCCAAAGGGGTCGAGCCAAAGGAGCTTCTCCTGGACGCCTTGTGTGAAGATCCAATGCTGTTTCGCTTTCCCGTCCCACCGATCCGGGAACTGACCCAGTCCCTGCTGCTCGAACCAAGGGGATTCTGGCTCGGGCCAGCGACGGAGGACTGGAATACCCCGCACGAAGCCTGGCAGATCGACAAGAAGGCCAAGCTAGCCGAATCGCTCGGCTTCGAAAGCTGCTGTCAGAAAGAGTTCGATCATGCCCTTGCAGCCTGGAGGAAGTGGAGGAAAAGCAAGCACTCCAATCTCGATTACAAGGCAGTCCTAAACTCTCTGTCGCACGGGCAGGTGGCCAAGGGGTTCACATCCTGGGTCTTCCAATTCGAATCCTTGCCGCACCGCTCGGTCGACGAATTCATGACCGACCTTGTAACCTCGGGAGGCTCCAAGGCTGCGGCCGCCTATTACGTCCGCGCCATCTCGCGATCCCTGGACGGCAAGGCGATCCTGGCAGAAAAGGACCTCAAGCTTGCTCTCCAGTACGACCCAAAATTCGACCCCGCCCGCGTCGAGCTGGCAAACTGCCTCGCGGACAGGGGAGAGATCCAGGCATACATAGCCACGCTCAAACAGTGCGAACCTGGCCTCGCTCTCCCTTTGATCGCGGAGGCGGAGAGCCTGCTGCCAAGCCCCGTCACGGCAGACCGCGACGAGCCGTGCCCTTGCGGATCGGGACTCAAATATAAGTACTGCTGTCTAAAGAACCCTAAGCTCAGCACCAATGCCAGGATCCGCTGGCTCCTGCAAAAGGTCATAAGGTGGATGGCAAGGCCGGAGCGCCGGGAGAATCTTTCAGACTTTTTCGCCAGTTTCGACGAGATGCTCCTCGAGCCTGCCGACGAAGACTACGGGGAGTTCATCCTCGATGTTGCGATCTTCGAGGGCAGAGGCATAGAGGAGTACATGGACCTTAGAAAAGAGCTTCTCTCACCGATCGACAGCCAGCTGTTGGAGGAGCTTGCGGTTTCGAAGCGGGCGCTATTCGAGATCACAGAAGTCACGAGAGGCCACTCCCTAACCCTCAGGGACACTCTGACGGGAGACCTAGCCCTTGTGTCCGAACCGCTTTTGTCTCTGGATTCAAAGATAGGCGACTATGTCATGGCCAGGGTGGTTAGTACGAATGAAGGCCAGACGCTTGTCGGCAGAAGCGTACCCGTCTTCCTCCGCCAGAGAGACCTGCTTTTAGATCTGCTTCGCCATCCGCCGGAACCATTCGATTTCCTGCGTTGGTTCGCCTCGACACTCAAGCCAACGGGACCAGCTGACATGTGGAGGCCTAAGGCTGCGCTGCACCAGGCGGTCTTGGCGCCTGTTGGCGATGATATAGCCGCTATTTTGCCGCCTGAGTTTGCCGGCTCGGGGACCGAGCAATGGATTCACGTGACGGAACCCGGGATCGGTCCACCGGGCTGTTCCCGAGTCGTAGCGAGGGGTGGAACAGTGTTGGTTCAAGCAACTTCGCCGGAGCTTCTACAGGAGCTGTTGGACAGCCTGAAAGCATCAAATATGAGCTTTCAAGTCGCGGAACGCACCGTACATGAAATCCAGATGGAGTTGGAGAGCTTCACCGGACACGCCGCTATCAAGGCGAGAGCGAACGCTGACAAAATAGACGACGCGGCCGGCGATTCGTATATCGAGCTTATGGAATCGGCCTGGCTCGAACTTCCGATCCCTGCGCTCGGAGGGCTGGCTCCCAGGCAGGCGATCGACGACCTGACCAGAAGGGAAGACCTTATTCGGGTTCTCAATGAATTCGAGAAACGCCAGTTCACCTCTGCTGACTCCGCACGCATCAGCTTGAAAGTGCTCAATTCCCGCAGGCTCAGAAAAAAGCTCGGTCTCTAGGCTGGCCGGTCCCGGCCAATCGGCAGCCCTTCATAACTCGACAAACCGAGATCAACGCGAACGCGACAGGAAGCGGACTGCGCACGCTGACGAACCTTTAAGAGGAAAGCGAAGCGCTTCATCGATTGTATTAAATATCTATGCGAGGGGGCCAAGCCAACGCCGAATCTTCCCCCGCGAGCGTCAAGTTCGGGCTGTAGAAAGGATCCCGCCTGAGTTTTGTCTCCCAGCGGCGCTTCATATAGGCCGCTTCCTTTGCCCCGGTGTCCGAGTTGCTCGCACCGCCTGACGGGAGCATGGTCTCATGGCGCACGAGCTCCGCGAACGGTGTCCACACGACTCTCCATCCGGCCTCGGCAATCCGAAGACACAGATCTACGTCGCTGAAAGCCTCGGGCAGGTTTTCCTCGTCCAACCCTCCGGTTTGGCGCCACACATCTCGGCGCACCACCATGCATGCACCTGAAACAGCAGAAAGCGACTGGACAAGGTGCAGTCGTCCCCGATCTCCGGGCTCCAGCCGGTCAAAATGCTTGTAAATGCTGCCGGCCACCCCTCCGATGCCGAGAATTATGCCAGCGTGCTGGATGCTTCCGTCGGGATACACGAGCTTCGCTCCAGCTGCTCCCGTTCCATCTTGAATCACTTGGCAAACCAGCTCCTCCAACCACTCTCCCGAGATGATCTCGCAGTCGTCACCCAGAAAGCACAGGATCTCCCCGTCGCATTCAGCTGCGGCCCGGTTATAAAGAGCTGATCGATTGAGCGCGCCCTCGACTCTAACGACTTTGATCACCGAGTCGCTGCTCCTGAGAAAGTCGAGAGTCTCATAAGAGCTGCTTCCGTGGTCCGCGACGATCAGCTCGAAATCCTCATAGGTGGTCAGCCGCATCAAGCTGTCCACAGATCTCGGGAGATACTGGCCATCTCGGGTAATCGTTATGACGCTCACCTTGGGCGCCAGCTCGGGAAGCTTCCACTTAACTCGCTGCCAGCCAGTCACGGGGTTGGTCATAACGCGTCCAACCCCCCCCTTCCGCGTTAGATGGTCCTCCACTGCCCTGCGGCCGGCGTCTACGGCGTAGCCTTTGCTGGCGACTGAGGCGGAAGTCGACCCCTTGTGCCATCTCCAGTGATATAGCACGTGGGGAAGGTGCAGGACCTGCTCCGGCTTGACGAGCTCAGAGATCCTGAGAATCAGGTCCCAGTCCTGGCTGCCGTCAAATCCCCCGCGAAAGCCTCCCGCCCTGTCTATGAGATCACGTCTCATCAAGGACAGATGACATGGGTAGTTCTGCCCCATGAGCAAAACCGGATCGAAATCGCACTTGAAGTTGGGGTCGAACCGCCTGCCCGCGACGTCGATCTTGTCCTCGTCGGTATAAACCATCGCCGCGTCAGCAGCGTCGGCAAGCGCCAGAACGCACATTGCCAGAGCATTCTCGGAAAGCTCGTCATCATGGTCGAGCGTGCACACCCACTCGCCGGAAGAGATGGCATATGCAGACTTGAGAGCCTCTGATATGTGCCCGTTCTCGCTTCGCCGGATGAACTTTATCCTCGGGTCCCTCGACGTGTTGGCTTCGATGAACGGGAGCAGACCTGGGTCAGCTGAGCCGTCGTCAACTATGCAAAGCTCCCAATTCTCGTAAATCTGGTTTTCCACCGATTCGATCGCCCGGGCAAAGAGGGCGAGATCCGGATTATAAGCCGGCAGCAAAATCGAGACGAGCGGGCGAAAACTGGAACTTTCTAGTCGATACCGGATCACGGCGGCTTTTTCTGGCGACAAGGTGTCGTACATGCGTATCCAGCGCTCGTAAGTGCGCGCTTCAACGGACTCGGCGGGCGCAGCGCTGCCGGCTTTGTCCGCGGGAAGGTTCCGCGTAACTCTCAGCCGGCCGTAAAGCTCCCTGAGCCTGCGCGAATATCGAAAGAGCTTGGTATTGCGAAGGGAAGCCAGCTCAGTCGATACCGCGACCAGCTCTCTGTCATGCTCTCCCAGCTCGGAGGCAAGCCGAAATTGGCTGCTTTCAAGAAATTCGATCTGGCTCAGGTATGCTGCGGCCTCAGCCTGCCGGCGCTCTTCGAGCCGTCTCAGCCGGTCTTGGGCCGCTTCGAGTTCATCAGAAATACCGACCACCCCTTTACCGCGTGATCCAACCCTAGCTTCAGCTAAAAGGTTCTAGGTCAAGCCGCGTTACCCCAAGTGCTTCAAGTCGAGCGCCGTCCTCAGCACCGTCCTCAGCGAGTGCCCCATCTCGAGGCGCTCGTTTTCCGCCAGCCGCTCGACCAGACGGATCTCCTCCCGGTTGTAAAGCGGGAATACCTTTTCGATAATCGACTTTCCAAGCGGGGTGAGACTTACAATCACCCGGCGCTTATCGGAGCCGTGGCGAATGCGCGCGCAGAGCTGCCTTTTCTCGAGCGTCTTGACCACGCCTGTCAGGGTTCCTTTGGTGATGCCAGCACGGGAAGCCACTCTGTGCGATTCGGAGTCGCCCCACACCCACAGGGTGAAAAGCACCACGAACGCGGTGAAAGAAAGGCCGTAGTCTGCAAGAATCTCGCGCTCCATATGATTTCTCATTGCTGACGCGACCCGGTAAACGTTGGAGATGACTCCATAGGCGACGAAATCGATCGGCTCAGACCCAACCCGAGCCTGAACGTCCTTCTCCGCCTGGATGAAATCCGCCGAGATGCCGTCAGAAAATGCCCATGCCATGGCCCAACTCCATCATCACCTAGATTTAGGGCAACTAAGAGTTGCCGCTCCGATCTGCTCCAAAGGATACCAGCCCGCCATACGGCCCAGCTCGCTTGCAAGGGCGACCCGTCACAGATGCAGCCGCGTCCGCCTGGGCTGAACCAGGAGGACCCGTGCCGTCTCACGAATACCTGGTCATATAAATCCACCGCGGCTCGTGAGATTAAGGCCGCCCGGAGGGCGGTCTCACAACAATTACCGCGCTAAAGACCTAGGCCGTGGTGAGTTGTCATCCCAGTTAGTGACACCCCAGGTGAGCACTAAGAAATCGGAATCCTCCCTATGGGTGGAGCCGTGATAATGGCGCTCGACAGGAGGCACGCTTATGAGCTCCCCCCTCGTCACCGTGACCTCCCCATCTGACTCATTTCCAATGACCCCCTCGTCAGATAGAACGTATATGAGCTGCCCGCCTGGATGCGAATGCCAGTTGGTCACCACTCCTGTTTCGTAGTGACAGTGCAGGACATCCGGGTCCTTCGGGCTTGTAGCCGACCGCAGCGTCTCAACCAGCGCTTCCCCGTTATAGCGATCCTGGTTGATCTGCCGCTTTTCGGCTTTGTCGATAATTCTCATCTACTCTCCAAACCACTGACGTGATTGTGAATCCTTGATCATGCATAAAGAACACCTTTGAAAGCGGGAAAGCTGTTCTCGTCCTAGCACTTTAGATCGTAGCCTCAGAAATAGCCATTCTGACCCGGGAGCTATCCACGTCAAGTTTCCCAGAAGCTTGCCCGGCGGGGAAAGATCCACCTGATTCCGCCCCTAGGATCGCTGGCGTCACCCTCATATCTCGGAATCACGTGTATGTGAGCATGCATCACCGTTTGCCCGGCCGCGTGCCCGTTGTTGATCCCGATGTTGTAGCCGTCCGGACCGTAACCCTCGTCCAAATGCTCCTTAACTGCGATGAGCAAGCTCTCGAGACCGATTCTCATCTCCTTGGAGAGCTTGAAGTAGTCCCACTGGTGTTCCTCGGGAATTACTAGACAGTGCCCGTTGGACACTGGGTGCGCATCTAAGATGGCGAAGCCGAAATCGCTCTCGACTATCGCCCTGGAACGGTCGTACATGCAAAATACGCAGTTGAGATCGTGCTCCATCTCTTCTCTCATACGCTCGCCTCTGCATCCATTCTGACCGAAATCCAGCTTCTTTGAAATAGGCAATTTCAGCTGATCCGTTCTCGTCACCTATGTGGAGATATGGCTACACTCTTAGGCACACCTCTGGATTTTGGAGAAGCCTTGGATCTGCACCAGCTAACCGTCCCTGAACTCTCTGAGCTCCTGGAATCAAGGAAGCTCTCATCGAGAGAATGCGTGTCCTACTTCGCGGAACGCATCGACCGGTTGAATCCCTCTCTAAACTGCTTCGTCGCCCTCGATTTCGAATCTGCGCTGGGAAAAGCCGGCGAAATAGACGAAAGACGAGCCCGCAATCGCCGCGTCGGCTCCCTGGCCGGCATCCCCTTCGGAGTCAAGGACTTAGAAGACGCGGCAGGCTTTGTTACGACGAGAGGATCGGCACTTTTTGCCGATTCCGCAGCTGCGGAGAAAAACTCCCACATGGTTGAGTGCTTCCTATACGAAGGGGCCATCCCGATCGGAAAGACCAACACTCCGGAGTTCGGGTGGAAGTCTGATACGGTAAATCCCGTTTTCGGACAGACCAGGAACCCGTATGACCTTGAGCGCTCCCCGGGTGGATCCTCGGGTGGATCCGCCTCCGCCGTAGCAGCCGGACTCGTCCCTTTTGCCACTGGATCCGACGGCGGCGGATCGCTGCGGATCCCGGCCAGCGCCTGCGGAATTTCTGCGATGAAAACCTCTCTCGGCCGAGTACCCATGGTGTCCCAGGTGCCGGTGGGATGGAGTGATCTTGCGGTGTCCGGCCCGCTTGCCCGCACGGTTAGAGAGACCGCGCAGCTGCTCGACATAGTCGCCGTGCCCGATGGCAGGGACTTCAGGTCGCAGGCCCGCAAACCGGAGCAGTGGTATCAGGAGATCTCGGTTGGCCGGCCACCCATCAGGGCGGCCTTCTCCATGGATCTCGGATATGCCCTAGTAGACCCGGAAGTTTCAGAGGTGGTCGAGGCGGCCGTGCGGACACTCGAGAGCGCAGGGCTCGACGTTCGCATCGTCGGCTCAGTGTTCGCCAAGGATCCTCTCGACGAGTTCTTCACCCTCACCAACTCTTACTACGCCAAGGCCATGAGAGCTCTCTCGAGCCACCCAAGGTACAGCCAGGTCGATCCAGGCCTGAGAGACCAGATCGAGAAGGGCTTTCAAATTAGCGCGGTCCAGTTCCTAATGGCTTCGGATCTCTCCTTCTATATGAATCACGCGCTCTACAAGCTTTTCGAGGAAGTCGACGTGCTCCTGCTGCCGACGACTGCTGGCCTGCCACCTATGATCGGAGGGCCGCCTCTAGTGGCGGGCAAGATTGTGCGGGACTGGGTGCAGCTCACCTATCCTTTCAACATGACGCGCTCACCCGCCGCCTCGGTATGCGCAGGCATCAGCCGCTCCGGCATTCCGGTGGGGCTCCAGATCGTCGGCCCCCACTTGGACGATCTGAAAGTCCTCTCGGCCGCTCAGTTTGCCGAAGAGAAGCTGGGGAGCTTTCGCCCGCCTATCGGCTAGGGAATCTGCCGGAAATCTACTTTCGAAGCGCTCTTGACAGCCCTCGCGACGGCTCCAAGAAGTTTGAACTGCTCGATCGACGCTGGGCGGGCTTCTATCAGCTCCGGACTGCCGAGTATCACGCTCATTACTTTCGCCCGCGAGATCGCGACGTTCAGACGATCCGTCGAAAAGAGAAAGTCGACGCCCCTGCCGGAGGATTCGGCATCGGAAGCCGTGAGCGAAACGATCACAAAGGGGGCTTCCCGGCCCTGGAAGCGGTCGACGGTCCCAATGCTCGCGTGCCCGCCGATAGCCTCCACCAATGCATTCACCTGCGCGTTATAAGGCGCCACGACCATGATCTGCTCGGGCGTGATCGGGTGCTCATTCAAGGCCCGGTCGACCCAGCTCCTCGAAAGCAGGAACTCGATCACCTTCCTTGCCACCTCGACTTCCTCTGGGCACCGGTAGGTGTTGCCTACGTGTTCAACAGGCACGTATGCCAGGCCATTCGCAGGAAACGGGCGGCTGTCTGAAAGCTCCATGCGCTCCAGGCCTTGTGCGGAGGCAAGCTTGGAATCATATGAGATCGCTGAAACGACCTCGGTCAAACGGGGGTGCATGCGAAAGGTGTGGGAGAGAAACAAGCCATAGTCCGGATCCACCACGTTCCGCTCACCCACCAGGTGCTCGAGCACCGAGCTCGCCACACCGGGAGGATGGGATCCCTTGACCGGCTGTGACAGCTGCTGCGGATCTCCGGTGAGCACAAGGCTTCTGCAGCTTGTGCTGAGGGCTATGGCATCGGCAAGTGAGAACTGACCTGCCTCGTCGATGAAGCCAAAGTCGAAGCACTTCGCCAGATCAGCCCTCGCTCCCTGCCAGATGGTACCGCCCACCAGCAGCCCCTCGCCCTGATCCAGGCGTGCCGCTATGTCGGCAGCCTTCACCATGGTAGCCCCGCGATGGGGCTTGGCCTTGCTGCCCTCCGCCCTCAACACCTTGGCAGGATCGTCGATCATCGGAGCAACTGCTTCGATAAAGTTGTCCACGGCCGAATGGCTTAACGCGCAAACAAAAACCTTCCTTCCCCTGCGAACCAGCTCGGCCGCGATCTTCGAACCAAGGAACGTCTTTCCTGATCCGGGAGGGCCCTGAACCACCAGGTAGGAGTCGTCAAGCATGTCCGCTGCCTCGATGGCGAACTCCGTGGCGTCCATTGGCAGATCATGGGGGAGAAAGTCGGCAAGTTCTCTAATGCCGGAGAACACCTCAGCACCGCTGCGAAACCTCGGCCTATTGCGCATAAGAATCTCCATGCCCGCATCGGAAAAACTGTCCGGCGTCCCGCTATCTAAAAGGCTCTCCGCGAACCTCAAAAACGCCTTTTCTATCGAAGCGGAAGAGACGTCATTCCAAGAGATGAGATCCTCGGGATCCCTGCCTTCAGGGTAGCTCTTGCTCCTTTTGATCTCAACCAGCCCTTCTGTGAAGTCGATCGACTTGATCGTTCCAAAAGACCTGGTCCCCCTTCCCAAACTCGGATCTCGCGCGATCTCGCGCTCCAGAGCGGGATCGAGCATTACTCCCTCGGGCTTGAAAAGCTGATGCTTATCGAAACTGAATGTGACTACCGCCCCTCCTCTGGGCAGCGAAGATTCAGATACTTTGCTAAGGCCTCCCAACGAGCCTGACTCGGACAGGTAGTCGTGCCTAGTTCTCTCCGGGGAGATCAGATTGAAGTACCTCCACCACTTTGGTTTCTCCTCCCTAGCGCGAAAGCGGACCAGGTTGCTACAGAGCAGGACCGCCGGTCCTACGCGCTCCCCAGCCGCCCGAGAGGCCAACGCAGAAAGCGCTTCCTCGACCCTTTCAAATT
>DAHVOF010000176.1 GCA_027318945.1 Actinomycetota bacterium
TAGTGATGAAGCTGAAAGACTGATTTTCGCGCGAAAGATATTGATAAAAATTCGCAGATTTCATCCGCCTGGAGCGAAGGTTTTGGCTGGTCGTTGGGCGCCCCGAGCTCTGGGTCCTTCGGCCTGCACGTAGGCCTTGGTTAGGGATAGAGTGCGCGAGGGAGCCAGGAGCATGGCTCATCAAAGTGATAGTTCGCAATTGGCGGGCGGATGCAGTTTTCAGAGGACTTTATTTGGACGACCGGGAGAAAAATGGCTAACAAAATCCAAACACCAGAAGGCTTGTTCGATATCGATGGGCTGCTCACAGATGAAGAGCTGGAGATCAGGGGAGTGATAAGGAAGTTTGTCGAAAAGCGGATAAAGCCGTTTGTAGCAGATTGGTTTGAAAGTGGAGAGCTTCCAGCCAAGGAGCTGGCAATCGAGCTTGGCGAACTTGGAGTTCTGGGAATGCACCTTGAGGGCTACGGCTGTGCTGGCGCGGGGGCGGTTGCGTACGGCTTGGCTTGTATGGAGCTTGAGGCCGGTGATTCTGGCATTCGTTCGCTAGTTAGCGTGCAAGGGTCGCTAGCAATGAAGGCCATCCATGCGTTTGGCTCAGAGGAGCAGAAGCAGCACTGGCTTCCTCGCATGGCGACGGGAGAGGTATTGGGTTGCTTCGGACTCACCGAGCCTGACTTCGGTTCGAACCCTGCCGGAATGCGCACGAGGGCGAAGCGGGATGGTGACGAGTGGGTTCTGGATGGTACCAAAATGTGGATTACCAATGGAAATATTGCCGATGTCGCCGTGGTTTGGGCTAGGACCGACGAGGGTATTAGGGGCTTTGTCGTACCTACCGAGACGCCGGGTTTTTCGGCCAACCTCGTTCATCGTAAGCTTTCTCTTCGAGCATCTGTTACGTCCGAACTTGTTCTAGATGGAGTCCGTCTTCCCGCTGAGGCCGTATTGCCTGGAGTTTCAAGTCTTCGAGGTCCTCTAACTTGTCTCAACGAAGCCAGATTTGGAATACTTTTTGGGGCGTTGGGCGCAGCAAGAGATAGTCTCGAGGCTGCAATTAAGTATGGTTTGGAGCGGGTCCAGTTCGACAATCCAATCGCCGCTTATCAGCTTACGCAGAAGAAGTATGCTGACATGACAGTTGAGTTCGGCAAAGGTCTACTTCTTGCTCTACAAATCGGGCGCTTAAAGGAGAAAGGCACCCTCCGTCCCGAGCAGGTGAGTCTTGGGAAATTCAACAGCGTCCGGCAGGCATTGGCCATCACCAGGGAATGCAGGAGCATACTGGGCGCTAACGGAATTACGCTCGAATACCCCGTTATGCGGCACATGGCAAACTTGGAGTCGGTCTACACCTACGAAGGCACCCATGAAATGCACACACTTGTTATCGGAGAAGCGCTTACGGGCATCCCGGCTTACAGAATCTGATCCGTAATCGGAGAGGAGACTCCGGGATCCTTAAGGAAAATCCAGGCTTGGGCAGTCGATCTAGCTGCTGTCAAGCCTGGATATTTTTGCGTTAGCTAATTCTCACGCCATGGGATTCGGAAGCCTATACCGAACGTGGATCTGCGCATTCAACCGATCGAAAATGCTTCGTCAATCGTTAGTGCCACTAGGGCATATGCTGGCGGATGCGCGATGATCAACGAGATTTATACTCGTAAAATCCCCGGCCACTCTTTCTGCCCAGAAGCCCGGCGTCGACCATTCTGAGAAGCAGCGGCGGAGGGGCATACAGTGGCTCTTTAAATTCGTGGTACAGCGATTCCGCAACGGCCGCAGTGGTATCTAGCCCGATTAGGTCGCACAGCGCCAGCGGACCCATCGGATGTGCGCAGCCTTCCACCATGCCGACGTCAATATCTTCTGCGGTGGCGAATCCCGACTCCATCATGCGGATTGCTGAAAGTATGTAAGGTATCAGCAACGCATTGACAATGAATCCGGCCCGATCTTTCGAGTGGATGACATGCTTTCGCAGGGATTGTGAAGCAAACTCTGCGGCGCGCTCCGCCACCTCCTCTGAAGTGAGCAGAGATGTGACTAGTTCGACGAGAGAGAGGACAGGAACCGGATTGAAGAAGTGAATGCCAATAACTTGCTGCGGCCTACTTGTCGCTACGCCAAGTTTCATTATCGGGATCGAAGAGGTGTTCGAGGCTAGGATTGCATCTTGATTTTCGACGACCTTGTCAAGTGTGGTGAAGATCTCTACTTTGGCTGCCTCGTCCTCGATTATGGCTTCGACGACGAGTTCTCTGTCGAAGTGAGCCCCTAAGTCGACATCGAATCGAATTCGCGAGAGCGTATTTTCAAGCTCCTCTTCAGTTATCTTTGAAGCTTTCAACGCGCGCGAGAGAGAGTTCTCGATCCTCGAACGTCCACGAGCGAGATTGGTTTCGTCACCTTCCGTGACAACTACTTCAAGCCCACGGCGTGCGGCAACTTCGGCGATCCCGGATCCCATCAGCCCGCAACCAACCACGCCAATCTTCTCAATCATCCTCAACTCCTCTCGGCAGCACCCAGCG
This sequence comes from Actinomycetota bacterium, assembly GCA_027318945.1. Lineage (GTDB taxonomy): Bacteria > Actinomycetota > Acidimicrobiia > Acidimicrobiales > Acidimicrobiaceae > SCQM01. The sequence goes on from DAHVOF010000176.1 coordinate 2,538, forward strand.
CTCCTAGCATATCCCCTAGCCAGTCGAAATTGCTATTTGCGATCTTTTGGAGCCTCGAAGTGCGCGCCAAAGCGGCAACTGCCAGAATCAGACCCAAATGGGATTGGACGTGGGATTTTTTGCGGAGTCTCGGATCGTCCTGAAACACTGAGTACACGTTCTGCCAGCATTAGTCCTTTGGCGTTGCGAATTTTGCACCGAATGCACAAGTCGGATCACCTGCTAGGGGGTTGCCGCTGGCTGCCCAGGCTCGTGCGCGACTTCCGCCACATATAGTCGCGAAATCGCAGGATCCACACGGATCCCCAAGCAAGGCGGGATTGCGAAGCGATTTGAAGAGGTCGCTATCTCGATAGTAGAAAGATACTGGCTTGGTCCTAATGTTGCCTGCGGTGACGGGAAGGAATCCTGAGGGTTGCACATCACCCAGGTGCGAGATAAAACAAAAGCCGTTGCCATCCGTAACGCCAGGGTAGACTGCCAATCCCATCTGGCTCCTCACTCGGCGGTACTGAGGCGCTTCGACTGTTCTGACGTGAAAAGGGAAGTCAGTGGATGCCATCCAATGAAGAACCTGCTCCTCTTCGGCGGGCGAAAGCATGTCCTTGGTGCCCGCTCTTCCGGTTGCCACGAGGAAAAACAGAGTCCAGCTATCGGCCATGTCTTCCAAGAGGGCGGCGATCCTGGGTAGCTCGCCAAGATTGTGAGTTGAAACGGTGGTTGCCACCTGAAGCCTGAGTGGTAGCCCAGCCGCATGTCGTATCGCGAGAAGGGTTCTTTCAAAGTGCCCGGGAATTCCCCTGAACTTGTCGTGAGTCTCTGGGCCAGCCCCATCCAAGCTTATGTGAATTGTTCCGACTCCAATTTCGGCGGCTCGATCGAGGGCGTCACCGCGCAGCCTCCCCGTAACCGATGGCGAGAACCCGATATGCATCCCCGTCGAGACTGCTTTCATCAGAATGGAGTAAATGTCGGGCCGCGCCAATGGATCTCCACCGGTGATCACAAAAACCTTCGTTCCCATCTGAGCGGCGTCGTCTATCAGAGAGAATCCTTCTTCGGTGGAAAGTTCATTCGGGCTGCGGATTGGTTGAGCCTCTGCCCTGCAGTGAATGCAGCGCAGCGGACAGGCTCTTGTAACCTCCCACGCCATGGTTAGCGGCGCCTGGGAGAAGTCGAGCTTGTTTGGAAGCAACTGCGCCGCGCCCGGGTGAGGCCCTTTTCGAATGGCTGAAATGTTAGCGGTGCCCCTTGTGGATTCGTTCATTGAACGTATACTACACCGCTCTCGAAATTGGCCAAAGTTTGCGAACTTGGCGTTCTCTAAGTTAGTGAGACCGCTCCCAGGTTGCACTTGTTCACGGCTGAGCCTGACCTATTACTTCGAGCGCGTTCCTTTGCGAACGACAACTGCATAGGAAGTTACTTCATAGCCTTCATGCTCCAGGCGGAGGTGCGCGCCGGACCACGGAGGGCGATCCACATGGCGATCAAATTCCGAGGTGCCCAATCTGAAGTCCATTGTGACGGAGTTGCCTCTCCTTTTTAGCTTTTTGGCAATGAGTTTCAGGTCCTTTTCCCTAAAGAGTACAGTGGGGCCGCTCGAAATAGTTCCAGCGTTTGAGCTCACGTTGAATTCTGTGGTATGTACCGCCAGCCCGCCAGGACGCAGGCACTCGGTCTGGTTCACTATGAATCCGATTCCGTCTTCGATAGTTCCTAGGTGCTCGAATGCGCAAGATGACCAGGTGAAGTCGAAATCTCGTAGGTCGTCCGGAATGTTCCTCATGTCGACAGTTCTGAAATTGACAAGGCGGTCAAACAGTTCCGGGTCACAAAGCCCGTGTTCGTTCATTCGGTTTACATTGCCTGCGAATTGGTTTGATGCTGTCCATCCGGACGTGACGGCTTCCTCCACCGACTGGTCCGACGCAGTTACCAGGCAGCCCTGCGAAGCGAAGAGGGACACGAGCGGCTCTTTCCCTACTCCGAAACCTAGTCCGCGCAGTCCAGGCGTGATCAAATGGTGCCGTTCCAGTGTTGCCGCGATGAATGCCCATTCCCAAATCTTGCGGTGTACTGGAATGTCCATTCCCGAGAGAGTTACGTCCCAAACAGGGCGCATAAGTTCAGCCCAATGCCTGACATCTGGCGATACAAGCGAGATATACGTGCATGGCTGGGAAACTGTGAGAGGTTCTAGTACGCTTCTTTTTCTCAAATCAGTCTTTCGGTGTTTCCAGGTTCACACAGTTTACCAGCCATGATTCGATGGATTGGGCAAAAGATCCGGCGTCGGCACATCGCAGGGCCATATCCCCGGGCCACGGGTGGGTTGGCACGGATATCTTTCACTGGTCATTATTCGCGCGACTGCTCAGCGAATCACGAAATTCAATATTATGCGTGATTAACCTTTACGTTCACGTAAGATGATAAGGGATCGATATATGGATGTTGGGCGTGCGAATCGCTATGGAGGCTTGTCGATGCTAAGTAAAGCCGCGTCGCAGGGAGTAATGGTTGTAGGCGAAAATCGGCATCACATAGATTACAAGTGGATCGCTCTTTCCAACACAACTCTTGCGGTATTGCTGGCGACCATTAATTCTTCGATAATGCTCATCGCGCTTCCTGACATCTTTCGAGGAATAAAGATGAATCCGCTGGTGCCCAGCAATGCCGGATACCTTCTGTGGTTGATGATGGGATTTA
>DAHVOF010000203.1 GCA_027318945.1 Actinomycetota bacterium
TCGCACTCGATGCAGGGCTCCAGGAAGCCAAGATCGATGCACCGGTCGATCTGTCCGGATTGGCAAAATTGGCTAAAGTTCCAGCTCCGATCGGTCCGGACCCAGCCACACTGCAAGCCCTGGCTGAAAAGCTCTGCTCATCGAAAAGGCCAGTAGCAATCGTTGGACATGCGGGGCGAGATCCGAAGGCATTTTATCAGCTCGTCGAACTCGCCGAACTCGTCGGCATTGGTGTGGTCGACACTGGAATCAGGCTATCTTTCCCGAACCAGCATCCTCTCGAATCCACCGATAGCGGAGCATTGGAGAAGACAGACTGTCTCTTCTTCATCGATGTCAAAGACATGGGCAAATCAACGCAAAAGCTCGACTCAATTAGTAGGACCGTCGTGTCACGCATACCGGCGGACGCGGCGATTATCGATCTCGGCTTTAACGACGTCGGACTTTCGTCCTGGAGCGAGGACTATGCAGAACTGGTTCCGGTTGACATCCAGGTTACGGCTGACACCTCTGTAGCTCTTCCCATGCTCCTCGAAATGTGCAAAGAGATTGTGGCAAGAGACAGCTCCGCCGAGACCGCCCGACGACAGTCTTACATGGCCGAACTTACCGATTTACACAACGCCACTTGGGATCAGTGGCGCGAGGAAGCCAAGATTAAGCGTGATCAATCTCCAGTTTCCACTTCCAGGCTGGCAACAGAGGTTTGGGAAGTAGTGCAAGATTATGACTGGGTCCTGTCTGCAAACACAGTTGCGCATTGGGCCAAAAGAATCTGGGACTTCGACAAGCCATACCGACACCCCGGCGTCCATCTGGGAACCGCTACCCAGATCGGAATATCGCTCGGCGTCGCGCTAGCCCACAAAGGTACGGGCAGATTGGTGGTTGACCTCCAACCCGATGGAGATCTTATGTTCGATGCCGGCGCACTTTGGGTAGCCGCGAAATACGAGCTTCCGCTCCTTGCGGTAATGTTCAACAACAGGGCCTACTACAACGATTGGGAGCACCAGGAGCGCCTAGCGAAACAAAGAGGGACGCCGATGGAGCGTGTCAACATCGGGATGGAAATTGATGGCCCGGCGCCGGATTTTGCCGCACTCGCACGCTCATTCAGTTGGTGGGCGGAAGGCCCGATCACAGACCCAGGCCAGGTGCAGGATGCCGTGCGGCGGGCAGCCGAGTATGTTTCATCCACTGGCAAGCCTGCCCTAGTCGACGTGGTTTGCCAACCAAAGTAAATCTCTACCCGGGCACCGCTATCTTGACCCACAACAGGATAGCGGTGCCGTTCAATTTTCATCCAAAGTACAGTTCCTTGTATACCACCCTGAGCTTCGCCCACTCCTCCTGGGTGATTGCATAATGTACATGGTCTTCCCATACGCCATCGATCTCAAGATACTTGAGAGAAATTCCCTCCAAGCGAAGCATAAGTTTTTCGGGAACTCTTCGAGATGCAAAATTACGAGGAATGATTGAGATCTGGATGCGATGCAATGAAATCGTTTCGAATGCGAATCGAAATACCAGTGCTACTGCCTCCGGCATGTAGCCATTACCCGCGACATCCTCATCTATCCAGTAGCCAATGTTTCCCGTTTGGCATGGCCCTCTTTGTACCGAAGATATATTTGTCTCGCCTATAAAGCGATCGTCAAGAAACAGCCCGAAGGCGTACGCCGAATCATTTAGCCGCTCCCGCTCAGCCGTAGCACATCGAGCTCCAAATAGGCGCTTGTCATAGAGTTGATAGCTTCCAATTGATGCTCGAGGCTCCCACTTCCGAAGCCAATCGTTACATCTAACACGAACCTCACGCCAATCCTCAAAATCGTCAATGGACAGCGGCCTCAGGTTCACCCGCCTTCCCTCAAGCCGATACCGCACTGGACAATTCCCTCCGAACGCGCGCTACAAAACTAGTCCCAGCAAGAACCTAGAGCTAGAATTCACATGGATCAAGTTGTAATCCTAAAAGATATGATGTCAGTGCTCTAGCAGAAGGCTCCACCCATTATTGACGAACATACATAACTCCACCCCCGACAGGTTCACAAACATGGATATCGGGAAAGACTTTGAATTCTTCGGGGACCAGGCGTATATTCCTGGGGGGACAGTCCTAGGCCCAATTCTCATCCAGATTCCGAAATCCAATTGGTGCAAGTTCGAGCTGACTCTTGAAGGCCACGGGCCATTCTTATCGCCGCAACTCATCATTGCGGCAGAACATGCCGACGAGCAAAACATCGCTATTCCGCTCGATCTGCAAAGCACCACACCGAGCGGTTCGGTAACTTACTGCGCCTACGTGTCAAACTACAGATTGACAAAAACGCTCTATGCAATTCCTTCTCTCAAAAAATGCTCGATCAGCCGAGCAAAAGCGCGTGCGTCAGTATCAAGTAGCGTCGGACTGGCAGTCCGTTTGCTTAGAAAAGGCATGTTCGAATGCCCCAGGTTGGTAACTAAAACTCTTCTCAAGGAAAACCTTTGGTTCGACTTCGCTCCCAGGCAAACTTCATCCACGCCGCTGGGCATGGCAAAATCAGCAATTGAGCTTGCTGCCCGTAATTTTCCAAGTCCCGATCAATTCAGTTTTGGCAAAGATCCTCGTTACAGCCGATGGACGAATTCAAGATTCGAGACATTTGTACCCCGACGGAAATTGCCAGCGACCAGAATGCCATTTCCCCTAGCCGTCGCCATAGTCGCAACACGGGATGCCACGGGCGAAGGTCTGACATTAACCACCAATTCTCTGCGAGCCGCAGGGCTTCCAATTGAATCGATATTCCTCATCGATGCAGCTCTGATCCTGCAAAGCGAGATGGCATCCAAAAGCATAACGTACAACGAATTGCTCGGTTTGCTTCCTCGCTTTGATCAAGACAGCTACGTAATGTGCCTGAGAGATGGAGACACCGTGTCGAGGGATCTGCTCGATATATGCAGCGATAAAATCTCCAAGAAAAACCCGAATTTTATTTACCTTGACCACGATCGCCTGGACCATGACGGCAGTCTTTTTGAGTTCGTATTCAAGCCCGACAGGAGCCCGAACACGTTGTTGTTCCGCAACTACCCGTCACGTGCCGCAATGGCCAAAATATCACTATTGACCGAACTAATTGATAGGACTCCTCGCGTTACCTCGACGGGAATCTTTGGACTAATGTATGGGTGCGCAATTGCTGCATCGAATCTTGACGATTCCCAGATGGTGCACATTCCAATTCCTGCGATCCATCTGAGAAATCAGAGCCAATTTGAGCTCACAGAGTGCGCCAGGCAGGAACAATTCGCCAGAAATCAAATGACCAAGATTTATGCCCCGAACCTTTCAATCGATTCTTCGCCACAAGGCGGAGCCACCTGGCACTCCAAATCCGAATCACGCAAGACTGTCAGCATCCTTATACCCACTAGAAACCGACACGACCTTCTGAAGTCCGTCGTGGACTCTATTGTTCACTTGACCAAATACCCTCTATACGAGATCGTGGTTATCGACAACCAAAGCGACGAACCCGCAACAATCGCCCTGCTGGAAGAGCTTTCCCATAATGCTCGCATTTCAGTCAGAAAATTCGACGAGCCGTTCAATTTTGCTCGAATGCATAATGAGACTATTCCAGAACTAGACACCGACTGTGTGCTGATGCTCAACAACGATACGGAAGTTACAGATTCGTTCTGGCTTACGCGATTGGTGGACTTGCTTAGCTTGGAAAACGTCGGAGTCGTGGGAAATAAGCTGCTCTATCCAGATGGTACAATCCAGCATGCCGGCGCAACCGGAGGGTTAAAAGGTCCCATGGCTCACCACCTCGTTGGCCTCGATGACGTCGGCATTAATCCCCAACTTTCTTTTCCGCGGGATGTGCTGGCTGTCACGGCGGCATGCTTATTGATGCCGAGAAGCCTATATCTCGAGTGCGGCGGCATGGATGAAAAACTTGCCATCAGCTACAACGACATGGACCTCTGCCTATTGGTAAGAGCGTCTACCGGAAAAGCCGTGGTAGTTTCGAGTTCCGGTGGGGTGATACACAAGGAATCGAAATCTCGGGGAAAGATGTTTAGTGCTGACCAGCAGAAGCTTCTAAATGACGAAGCTGAATATTTTGAATCGAAATGGCACGATTGCATCAGGCCAGATCGCTTTTACAACCCCAATCTATCGCTCGAACGCGACTTCGATCTGTGTTGATCCATGGAGGACAGCTCCAATAAATTCATCGGCACTTCCCAACCAGCCAAACATCTCAGCATCGACTATCATCGCCTGTAGGTAGGAGAAGCGCAGCGAAAGAGCTATGTGGTGACTGTTTCACTTTCAAATTCAGACTT
>DAHVOF010000231.1 GCA_027318945.1 Actinomycetota bacterium
GGAAGGCTGGGTCGGATCAGAGGTCGACCGGTGCTCACATAAAATGTCGACCGGTGCTCACATAAAATATCGAAAAAGAAGTCGCTCTCGATAAGTTAGCGGGCACGATCTCCCAAGTGCGATCCTGAATTGTCGGATCAAATTATGCGCTTGCTGAAGCTGATGTCGAAATATTTAGACATCAGCTTCGCTTGAGTGGCGCTGCTGCAGCCGTAATACAGGAAAATAGGCGTGCGACCTTCGACAGCGATCGGCGTACCTTTCGGTTGCGGCGGTATCTCACGTCTTGCGGATTGTTTGCGGCAAGCTCATCGGCCTCCGCATGAGCAGTCACTGGACGAATTCGAAACCGAAGCGCCCTTTGACGCAGAGCATCCCCTTTGTAACATCGTGGTCTAGGGGCGATGTCACCTTGACGATTCTGTTGTCCTGCTCGTGTATTTCAAGGTTACAGCCGACACCGCAGTAAGGGCAGACGGTGCGGGTAACCGTCTGCTTTGATGTGTCCCAAGTGCTATTCAATCGCATGTCATGCTCAGACTTGAACATTAGGGCGCCGGTTGGACAGACGGCTACGCAGTTGCCGCAGTATACGCACGCAGACTCTGGGAGGGTCACGTCAAACTCGGTGGTTATATGCGCTGCGAATCCGCGTCCGCCGAGAGAAATAGCGAACGTATTTTGCGCGTCGGTTCCGCAGGCCTCTACGCAACGGTAGCAGAGGACGCAGCGAGAGTAATCTCGGACATATTGTTCATTGTCAACCTTGACCGGCTTGTATACGGTTGCCGCTCTCGTGCCATCGTCACCTATGTGCTGCCCTGAGTGTTGCGTGTGCCTTTCTCCGAGCGGTGTCGGCTCCGCTAGCGGTCCAAACCGTTCTTTATCGACCTGGTAGAGATTCATCCAGTGGGTAAGCTCGTCCGAGGCGATCGACATGTCAACCGAGGATGCCAAGAGCTCCAGCACCATTTTCCGGCTCGCAGCTACGCGCTCTGATTCGGTTCGAACTATCATGCCTGGCTCTACTTTGCGGGAGCACGATGGAACTAGCGTCCTCGAGCCCTGCACCTCTACCATGCAAAGGCGGCAGGTGTTGACCGGCGTCAGAACCTCCAAATAGCACAGGGTAGGAATGTCAATTCCCTGACTTCGGCAAGCTTGAAGAATCGTAAATCCTTCTGGTACCGACACCTCAAGATCATTGACCGTGAAGCTCACAGATCGTTTTATCGCCACAGCTACGCCGTCACTCATTGCAAATTCCTATCCTTGCACAAGTCCAAGTTTGAAGGCAGACTCAACCGCACTGGTGGCAGTTTGCCCAAGACCGCATATCGAGGACTCCCGCATCACGGTCGCTAAAGTCTCCAGTAGTTCGACCTCGTCGAGGCGTGAACCGATCACTTTCCCGTTTGAAAGACGGGTAAGCAGCTCCTCTTGCCGCACAGTTCCCACGCGGCAAGGAACGCACTGCCCGCAGGACTCCTCCCTGAAGAACCTGGCAATCCGAAGTATAACTTTTTGGATGTCGGCATCCTGGTCAAAGACCACCACTACGCCAGATCCAAGCGTTGCTCCGGCTGCACGCACCCCTTCAAATGAGAGTTCCATGTCGAGTTGGTCGGGTCCAACGAAAGATCCGGCAGCTCCTCCCAGGAGTATGCACTGGAGCGATTTTCCAGTCGTTACTCCTCCAGCCATTTCGAGGAGATCGCCCAGTTTGATTCCAAAGGGGGCTTCATAGAGCCCTGGCTTGTTGACGCTACCTGACAGGCAGAACAGCCTGGTTCCGGTGGAATCAGGACTGCCGACTTCAGAGTAGTTGCTGCCACCAATGGAAAGGATCTCAAGAACGTTCAAAAGCGTTTCAACGTTGTTGATGCCGGTTGGCTTATGGAAAAGTCCAGCTTGCGCTGGAAATGGCGGCTTGTTGCGAGGCTCTGCGCGCTTCCCTTCGATGGAGTTGAATAGGGCAGTCTCCTCTCCAGCTATGTACGCGCCAGCTCCGCGGCGTAGTTCTATTTCGAAACTGAAATCGCGTCCGAGGATATTGCGGCCCAGGAAGCCCCTTCTCTCAGCCGACGCGAGAGCATTGTTGAGGCGTTCTTCAGCCAGAGGGTACTCGCCGCGTATATAGATGTAGCCTTTCTCGCTTCCAGTGGCAAAGCCCGCTATAGTCAGGCCTTCGACTATCGAAAACGGGTCTCTTTCCATGACGACCCTATCCTTGAAGGTGCCCGGCTCTGATTCGTCGGCGTTGCAAACGAAGTAATGGGGCCTTACGGTGTTTCGTGAGACTGAGTCCCATTTGATGGCGGTTGGAAAAGCGGCGCCACCGCGGCCCATGAGTTTGGAATCTTTGATTTCTCGAATGACATTCTCCGCACCAAGGTCTAGCGCGATTCTGAGAGCTTCGTACCCTCCGTGCGCTTTGTATGAATCGAGAGACATCGGGTCGACAATTCCGACCCTTTTTAGCAGGTGAAGAGAGCTTGGCGAAGACTCGCGTTGCGGCACCTGCATCGAATCCGTATTTGTTAGTTCATCTGCCGGTCCTGCAAGCGCATTCGCGAGGGCATCAACGGCAAGCGGAGCAACAAGTACTCGTCGATGCGAAGGGCCGAACCGCTGGATGAGCGCTGCCGAGCCTTTTTCACACATTCCCAAACACGGGCTTCTCACCCATTTCACGTCACCTGAGACAGCCTCGTCATCTCCGAAAGCGGCGGCCATCGCTTCAGCTGGGTCGTTGTTGCGCATGGCGCTACACGCAATGTCGTCGCAGACATGAATAAGATTTTGAGGGCTCTCTTCGAAGGAGAACATTGAATAGAAGCTGGCTACGCCGTAGGTCTCAGCCGGCGGGAGTCCCATTTGAACGCTCAAGTAGTTCAGCGCACCGCGACTGATCCATCCAAACCTCTGTTGAATGGCATGCAGCGCGGGTAACAGCAGTTCTCTGTGGCCGCCGTTGTTGTCAAAGGTGATTCCGTGACCGTACGGCGAAGAACTTCCATTCGTTTCCTTTGGCGGATTCTCCGCAGTCGCCAAAACGGAATCTATAACGTCTTGTTCTTCAACAGAGGCCGGTGGTCCGGATATTTTCAAATCCATTTATACGTTTGCCTCCACCTTCGCGGACGACCCTCCTCCCCCATGAGCTTGGCCGTCACCCTTTTCGATCCTTATTGCCGTCGCTTTGAACTCGGCGGTTCCAGACTTCGGATCCCAAGCATCGACGGTCAGTGTATTGGTATCCACCTCATCAGGAAAGTGGAACGTCATAAATGCCAGGCCCCGCCTTAGGGTAGGATCCGTGAGGGCAGGCGCTGTTATCTTTCCGCGGCGCGACGAGACTGACACAATATCCCCGTCCAAGAGACCATATTCGGACATGTCCTCCGGCGATAGGTTGATTGTTTCTGGCCGCCGAAGTGGTGACTTGAAACGACCAGACTGTACGCCCGTATTGAACGAATCCAGCCTCCGTCCTGTTGTCAGTCTTATCGGAAACTCTTTGGTAAGAGTGTCGAGAGCTGGCACGTGTTCTACTGGCGTGAACGGAGCCCGTGGCCCGACGACAGGATCGGCCCAAAGGCGTCCATGGAGGAATGAAGAACCGGGATCATTTTCGTCCAGGCACGGCCACTGAATGCCCCCCAGCTCCTCCAATCGCTGGTAGCTCATGCCAGCGTGGATAGGGGAAAGGCTACGAAGCTCATTCCAAACGTCCTAAGACGTTG
>DAHVOF010000233.1 GCA_027318945.1 Actinomycetota bacterium
TTCCACAACTACCCTGACGCCTGGATGGCGGAATCGTGTGAAAAGCTCACCAACTACGTGGCTGCGGCTCGAAATCTTGCCGTAAGTGCAGCTCTCGCCGAAACAGTCAACGGCTCGTTCCCCGGAGCTGGCACCCGAGTGTTATACCCTTTTGTCGACCCAGATATTATCGGTTCCTGCGACATTGCCCGATTCCGTAAAAGTGCGTCCAGCTCCCAAAAGCTTCGGATTCTGTTTCCCAATAGAACGATGGAAAAGAAAGGGCTTCGCTGGCTAATCAGCGCTATCGATCAGCATCTAGCGGACAAAGTCTCCCTTACAGTGATTCGAAACATTTCTCCTTGGGCAGACGAGACGGAAGAACACCGCGGCCTTCTGAATCTGGCGAGAATGCGTTCATATGCATCAATTCAAGAAAAGATATTGAACCCATCTGATCTTGTTGAGCTGTATCAGGCGCACGATGTGGTCGTCGCTCCGTCAATTCAGCCAGAGGGCTTGGGCCTGATACCTCTTGAAGCTCAAGCTGCAGGTATCCCGGTAGTTGCTTCCGATCTAGGAGGATTAAAAGAGTCCGTATTCCCCCCAAACATTACGGTGCAAACAGGATCGGACGATCAACTGGCGCACGCACTGGTGGCGGCAAGCCGCATCTCTCCTACGGACCGGGAGCGCGTCGCAAAGATGGTGAGACGTAAATTCTCGCAAAGCGAATCGGCTAACCTGCTCGAAGCGGAGCTAGCAAACCTACTCGACAGTCACCGTCTTCGCTAGATTCCTTGGCCGATCCACGTCATTGCCAAGTGCCACCGCCAAGTGGTAAGCGAATAGCTGCAGTGGGATCACGTCGAGCACAGGAGCCAGCAAAGCATGGGTCTTTGGAACCTCGAATGCCGCGTCACCGAGACCAACTGACTGCGTATCCCCCTCGTTTGCGACGACAACGATCCTTGCACCCCTGACCCTGACCTCTTCGAGATTGGATGTCATCTTTTCCCAAAGTCTCGTGCGGGTAGTTACACCAAACACAACGGCGTCGGAATCGATCATTGCAATCGGACCGTGCTTTAGCTCACCGGCCGGATAGCCCTCGGCCGGAAGATAGCTTATCTCCTTGAGCTTCAGAGCTCCTTCGAGCGCCACAGGATAACCGACGTGACGTCCTATGAAGTAAAACCTTTTTACCGCAGCCATCGACTGCGCAACCTCTTGCACAGCCGCATCAGTTGCAAGCACTTGCTCGATCTTCTCCGGAAGCGTGATCATCTCTTCGTAAATTTCTCTAATCTCGGATGGATAGAGACAGTGCCTAACTTGAGCCAGATACAGTGCCAAGAGAAGCAGCGCCGAGATCTGGGCGGTATGTGTTTTGGTAGCGGCAACACCAATCTCTGGCCCAGCCCTCGTGTACAGCACCGCATCAGCCGTCCGAGCCATCGAGGACCCCATGACATTCGAAACCACAAGAGTCTTGGCCCCTAGCAAAGACGCTTCGTTCATCGCGGCAAGGGTATCCAACGTCTCCCCCGACTGGCTCACGCCTATCACAAGGGTTTCCTGATCCAGAACGGGATCCCGATAGCGGAATTCCGAAGATATGTCAAGCTCCACCGGAATTCTCGTCCAGTGCTCAATGGCATATTTCGCAACCATGCCCGCGTGATACGAGGTACCGCATCCCACAATGAAGATCTTGTTGATCCTCCTGAGCTCCTCCGGATCAAGTCTCATCTCATCGAGAACAATTTCCCCTGGGGCGTTCAGGCGCCCCAATAACGTATCTCTAACAGCAGCTGGCTGCTCGAAAATCTCTTTGGACATAAAATCGCTAAACCCGCCGCGCTCGGCGGCAGCGAGATCCCAATCCACAGAGATCTCCACGAGCTGGACGCTAGTGCCAGTCAGGTCGAAAAGCTCGATCCCCTGTGGCGACACCACGACCACCTGATTGTCGCCGACCTGATAGAAGCTGTCTGCCTTTCCGAGAATTGCGGGTATATCTGACGCTACGAAGTTCGCTCCTCTGCCCTTGCCCACGATGAGAGGAGCCATCCGTTTCGTGCCAACCATGACTCCCGGATCCTTTGAGTCGATAGCCACAAACGACATGGCGCCGCGAAGTCTCGACATCGACTGCATTACAGCTTCCCGGAGGGACAGCCCCTGTTTTAGAAAACTTTCAAGGAGATGCGCTATAACCTCAGTATCTGTCTGAGAATCGAAATGATGTTCTTCCGACTCAAGCTCAGCCTTTAGCTCTCTGAAGTTCTCGACTATACCGTTATGAACAACCCCGATCCCTCCGGAACAATCCATGTGAGGATGGGCATTTTCCGTAGTCACCCTTCCATGCGTGGCCCACCGCGTATGCCCGAGCCCGGCGATGTAGCCCTCCGATCTCTCACTGGCGAGATCGGCCAGCAACTTAAGCGAGGTTGTACCATCAACAGCTCGAATCCTGTCAAGGGTTCCATCGGCTCTAGCGACTGCCACGCCGGCCGAATCGTACCCACGATACTCCAACCTGGCCAAACCTTCCACGAGGTCATTTAGTGTTGCCGCATCGCCAGTGGAGCCTATAATTCCGCACATGGGTTCATTCTAAATCACCCCGCATAACCGACGCCTCCTTGAGAGGTTCGGAGAAACGGACTGTGCAGACACGAAAAGTTCAAATCAACGATACTTCTCCAGATAGCTGCATATTTGACCCACCACGTAGTCGGCCATTTCTTTTGTTGCAGCTTCAGCCATAACCCTAACCTTTGGCTCGGTGCCACTCGGACGAACCAGAATCCTTCCCGAATCCGCAAGCGAGCGCTCCAACTCGATCACCAATTCGCTAAGACCTGGAACCTCGCTGACCCTTTTAGGATCGTCGAACGCCACAGACACCATCGATTGCGGCAGCTTCACCATCGCACGCCTTGCCAACTCGCCAAGCGGCTCAACTCGCCGGCTCAAAAGTTCTACAAGCTTAATCGCACTCAGCAAACCGTCTCCGGTCGTCGCCACGTCTCGAAATATGATGTGTCCCGATTGCTCTCCGCCGAGTACCAAGCCCAACTGCTCGAGCATCTGCAGAACGTACCTGTCGCCAACCTTGGTCTCAATCACGCCGATACCGTTCTGCTCCATGGCTAACCGGAACCCCAGGTTAGTCATGACTGTCACTACCACCGATTCGCCGACGAGCTGTGATCTCTCTTTCATGTCGAGAGCAAAAATTGCCATAAGCTGGTCGCCATCGATCAGATTTCCATCCCCGTCGACGGCAACCATTCTGTCGGCATCTCCATCGAGTGCTATACCAAAATCGGCTTTGCCCTCAATAACTGTTTGAATCAATTTCTCAGGATGCACTGAGCCACAATCCTGGTTGATATTTTTGCCGTCAGGAGTCACCCCTAAAAACTTGACGTCAAGATTTAGCGAAGAAAAAAGTCCTGGAGCGACCGCGACGGCCGCCCCGTTCGAGCAATCAACAACCACTCTCTGCCTGCGCGCACCTGAAATGTCGCACCGAGAAAGCAGGTGTGACGTGTACTCGTCCCTGGCGGTGTAGTCATAGCTGATCTCGCCGACATCCGCTTTCACAACATCAAAATTGCCCGAAAGTATCAGCGAATGGATCTGCATTTCCAGCTCATCCTCGAGTTTTAATCCTCCAGGGGCGAAAACCTTGATTCCATTGTCCTCGAATGGATTGTGGGAGGCAGAGATCACCACACCGACGACGCCGCGTATTGCTGAAATGTACGCGACACCAGGCGTTGGGATTACCCCCAAATCAACGACAGAAACCCCTGACGAACTGAGTCCGCTTGCCACGGCATTTGAGAGCATGGGGCCGGATACCCGGGTGTCGCGTCCCAACACCACCGTTTCCGGTCGGAACACTCCGGCAAGAGCACGGCCAAAAGAAAGGGCGAACTCTGGAGTCAACTCCAGGTTCGCCCTCCCTCTAACACCGTCGGTCCCGAATTCGAGCATCGTCCAATTATCTCTTGGAGTACTGCGGGGCCTTCCTTGCCTTCTTCAGGCCGTACTTTTTCGACTCCTTCTCCCGAGCATCTCTCGTCAAGAATCCAGCCCGCTTGAGAGTGACTCGAAGTTCCGGAGAAACCTCGATTATGCCTCGAGCAATCCCAAGCCGGAGCGCTCCAGCCTGACCCGAAAGCCCCCCGCCATCGATTGTCGCGTCGACATCGTAATTGCCGGCTACATTAGCGACTCTTAATGGCTCAGTCGCCAAATTCCGCTGCGCGAGAGATGTGAAGTAATCTTCGATCGGCCTCTTATTTATTGTTACGACACCGGTCCCGGGACGAAGGCGCACTCGAGCGACCGCTTCTTTTCGCCGTCCTGTTGACTGTGACAGTGGAGTAGGCATTTGAACCTTCTATCCTTAGGAAACTCTACGGGTGTTTTCGATTACAAACGGTGCCGGATTCTGTGCGGCGTGCGGATGCTCAGGCCCAGCGTACACCTTGAGCTTCCTAGCCATTGATCGGCCAAGACGATTGTGAGGAAGCATACCCTTAATTGACTTCTCGACCACAAACTCAGGCTTAGTCGCCAATAGATCCGCATAGCTGGTGATAGTGAGAGCGCCAGGGTACCCGGAATGCCGGTAATCAAACTTCCGCTCGGCCTTGTTTGAACTCATCGCTATCTTCGCTGCATTGACGACGATGACGTAATCGCCGGTGTCTAGATGCGGCGCATATATGGCCTTGTGCTTGCCGCGTAGCAGGCTAGCAGCAACGGTGCTCAAACGCCCCAAAACCATGTCCTCGGCATCAATAACGTGCCACGCACGCTTTACATCTGTTGGCTTCGTCGAGTAGGTACGCATTCATTCCTCGCATGAAAACTGAAATCCGGATCGAAAGGGAGAACCCTACTCTGCTGCCGGAACGGCACAGCAGAATTTCGACACGGTATTCAATAATACCGGATCAATCGCTAACTCCAGCACGATAACCGGCAGATTTGTGTTCAGCGCCACTCGGGGATAACACCCTCGTCGTACCCCACCTCCCAAAGTGTAAGGCCGGAAGCTGGAGCAAGAAGCGTCACGCGAGCACGATCACGCGCGCAAAGCGCATCAAGCACGCATTCCGGGCTTTTATTCTTCATGCCGACTTGATAAAGAAGCCCTGTTATGGATCGAACCATCTGGTGGCAGAAAGAATTTGCAGTAATCCATACATCCAAGCCGTCAGGGTCCTCCTCCAGCAATATGTCATCGACTCGCCGCACAAGTGATGCTCCATTGGGGTCCTTGCGACAGAAACTCGAAAAGTCATGCTCCCCCCGAATCGCCTCAGCCGCCTCGCGCATCTTGGCCACATCGAGCCGTTTCGGAATCATCCAGCTCGTGAAGCTTTCAAATGGATCGCGGGTTGCGCAGTACGTGAACCGGTATCTGTACTTCCGATACCGCGCGGAAAATCTGGCGTTAAAATCATCCTTGGCAAGCCACGCTCTGCGAACAGATACGCGATCATCCATGAGCGAGTTCATCGACTTCACAAAACGCCGCCAGTCGAAGTGGGCGTCGGCAGGAATTTGAAATGAGATCACCTGGGCCCTAGCGTTAACGCCGGAATCGGTGCGACCTGCAACAGTCAATTTGGGCCGGAAGCCTATGCAGATCTCCATTGCGCCAAGCAGCTCACCCGCTACTGTTCGATGGCCGACCTGATAAGCAAATCCGGAATAACCTCTGCCAATATACGAGACGACTGCTCCGATTGTTTTAGCGGCCTCCAAATGCAAAAGATCCACGTCCCGGCCAAACTGGCCAGCGACGCGGATCTCAGGAGATTGTTCTGGTTCGATCACACCAGCTCTATGACGGCCATGGCGGCATTGTCCCCATTGCGGGTTCCCAGCTTGAGTACCCTTGTGTAGCCACCTGGACGACCCTCATAGCGCGGGCCGATCTCCTCGAATAGCTTGTGAGCCATGTCCTTATCCCGAAGGAAGGACATTACAAGCCGGTGGTTGTGCAGACCGCCATTCTTCGCCTTTGTGATCAGCTTCTCTGCCACCGGGCGAAGCGCCTTCGCCTTAGCCTCTGTGGTTACTATGGACTCTGCGGCAAAAAGCGAGGCGGCCAGGTTGGCCATTATTGCCTTTTGATGTTGCGCGTCACCACCGAAACGGCGACCCTTTTTTGGACGTCCAGGCATCTCTAATCCTTACTCTTAAGCATAAGTCCGCGCTCTTGCAGGCGCGAAGTCACCTCATCGAGAGACTTCTGACCGAAGTTTGTTATCGAAAGAAGGTCATCAGCAGTTCGCATGATCAACTCCCCAATGGTGTTGATCTGAGCTCTTTTAAGGCAATTGCGAGGTCTCTCGGTTAGATCCAGCTCCTCTATAGGCAAACTGAGATCGGGCGAAACTTCCTCCTCCTCGACAATCTCTGAAAGCTCCAAGCCCATTGGATTCTCGCTCATATCGGCTATGACCCCGAATAGGGTGCGCAGCGTATCTCCCGCTGAGGCAAGCGCCTCGAGCGGCGTTATGGACCCATCACTCTCTATGTCAAGTACGAGCA
>DAHVOF010000269.1 GCA_027318945.1 Actinomycetota bacterium
AATTTCAGAATACAAACAGAAGAGTGAATACATCAGATCTGAAATAATGGATGATGATATCAACTTCACGGAATTGAGTGATGATTATTTTCGTGATATCCTGTACGAGATAATAAGGGAGAGAAATAGTGATGGGCATGATATGGGGCCTGATAAAAGCCTCATAAACAGGCTCCTCACAACTCATCCTAATCACAACGACAGGTTCCTTGGATGTGTAAAGGCAAAGGAGAGTTCGTATCATCTGAACTATAATTCGGCAGTTTCTTTCTTTGCCAAACTCTCTGAAATGGCAAAGTGGGATAACAGGAACCTCGAGATACAAGCACACCAGATAAGAAGCATATATGAAAGGGGATATGGGGTGAAAGTTAAATGAACAACCAGGCAGTAAAATTTCACAGTTCTGCAGGAAACCCGGTTCCGAGTGTGACACAGGTTCTGGGTGTTTCATCTAAACCTTATCTCGTTCCCTGGGCAAACGATCTCGGTCTTAAGGGATTGAAATACTCTGATTACATGGAAAGGATAACAACAATAGGTAGCATAGTCCATGAACGGATAGAGGCATATGTGCTCAATCTTCCATTCGATGACACAAAATACAGTGTTGAATTACTGTAGGTTACTTTTTCCTTCGCATGCCTAGCAGCGTTGTTGGACAGGTTTCTCACAACGCGGAGCAGCAGGTGCGGATCTCCGGTCACTCTGCCGCCGCTCACAGCCCTGGTATCCACGGCCAAGGGACCCGCAGCCAGACGAATACGCGAGGCCTCCCCTAGAACGATATCATCGAGATCAATTGGCAAGAGGGTGTGCACGAGCACCTTGCCGGAGTCAGCACGCGCAAGCATGAGAAGATCCTCGACAATGCGCTGCATCCTACGCGACTCCTCCAACGCGTCCGTCGCCGTCCTCGACCAATCAGTCGCTTCCGGATGCAATAGCCCAACCTCTAACTCGGTCTGAATAACAGACAGCGGGGAGCGAAGCTCGTGTGATGCATCAGCGACGAATCTCTTTGACCGCTCGGCGGAGTCATCCAGGCGTTCGAGCATCTGGTTCATGGTCACGGCCAGTTCAGCTATTTCGTCTCGTGCCGGCGGGACCGAGATGCGGTTGTGCAGATTGGAGCCAGTGATGGCCGCGACCTCGCGGCTTATTCGCTCAACTGGCTTGAGCGATCTTGCGGTCAGGAGAATTACGAGCAACGCCACAACGCCGAGCAAAAGCGGAAAGGCTATGGAAATGACCCTCACGACCGTCAACACCGATTGGTCGACTGTAGCCATGGACTCCAGCGCAACGATTCTGAATACCGAATGATAGGAATTTGTCACTACCTTCTGATTGGCCTTTATCCCGCTGGAAAGATTGCCTTGAAACTCCTGGGGGGAACCCAGATTCAGCGTCAAGCCACTCGGCTCGTTGGATACCAAGAGGTTTATGCCGCTTGGCAGCCCGACCACAGTAGTGACCATCACCGCTTTGTGGTCGTTCTCGTCAGGATCACTTAGAAGCATTCCCTTAGGCACGGGAATATAGGAGACTTCAGATTTTGGACTGCTGAACGATGGGAGCGCAGATGGTTGCCCGGCAATGTTCGCAGTAGAAGCCACAACTTGGTTTTTGGAGTTGATGACTTGAACTGCTATCTCATTGCGCGGCAGTGGAATGGGGTTAGCTATTGAACCAGAGTCCATTAGCGAAAGGACCGCAGCTTCTTGAGTCTTTGTTTGGTTGACAACGCTGCTGTGGAGTTGCGAATCCAATGTTGTCAAAAGCACCCTTGAGGCGCCAAACAGCGCTACACCAACCACCAGCACAGAAACAAGCGAGATCTTGAACCTGACAGAATAGAGCCACCTTCGAAACCAGGGGTAGCTACTCTGCCCTTTTTGAAAGGCCACTTAGCTAGCCGCCATTTTCCTCTAACAGATAGCCGACGCCGCGAATTGTCCTGATGGCCCGACGATCGAAAGGTGTGTCAATCTTCTTGCGCAGGTAGCCAATATAAACCTCAACTATGTTCGAGTCACCCTCGAAGTCATAGTCCCAAACGTGCTCAAGAATGACCTTCTTGGTGAGCACTTCACCCTTCCGCCGCAGAAGAAGCTCCAGTAGCGAAAATTCCCGGGACGTCAGGACGATGTCGCTAGCATCCCTGAACACCGAATGACTTGCCGGATCCAGACGAAGATCTCCCGCCGAAAGTACCACCGGTCTCTCCGAGACGCCCCGCCTTAGCAACGCCCTCATTCTCGCCAGCAAAACCGTGAAGGAAAACGGTTTTGAAAGAAAGTCGTCGGCTCCGGTATCGAGCGACTCCGCCTCATCGAGTTCACCGTCTTTCGCAGTCAGCATGAGAATTGGCGTCCACACCCCCCGCTCTCTCAAAGTCCCGCATATCTTGAAACCATTTGTCCCCGGCAGCATGATATCCAGCAGGATCAGGTCGTAAGGATTCTCAGTGGCCATCCAGAGCCCTTCGGTCCCGTTTTGAATAACATCTACCGCAAATCCTTCCGCTTCTAGACCTCTCTTAAGTGCTTCGCCTAGCCGGACCTCATCTTCAATTACCAGGACTCTCATCAGCTGCCTCACTAAAAACTCTCGAGTAATCCACCTGACACTTTAGCCTTGGCCCGGAACAAGCGCGTTATCAGCCCTTGCACGCAGGCAACTTTCGTCGCTCGAAATCCCGGAATCCCTCAGATCAAATGATTGCGTCGGCACTTTCACTCGGCATCAAAACGTGGGATCATCAGGAAGGTAAAAGAGTTGTGGAGGTCACGATGCGAGTGTTAGTCAACTTCGAAAGATGCCGGTCAAATGGGATTTGCGCAGACCTTGCCCCTGAAATTTTCGAGGTGCGAAGCGACGGCTACCTTTATCTTCTCAAGGAAGATCTTTCCGGCAATGACATTTCCCTTGCCGCTGATGCCGTGAATAGTTGTCCCACACAAGCGCTCTCGCTGTTGGATCCATAAGGTTCATAGCTGTCCGTCTAAAGCAGCCGTAGGAGTCGGAACTGGTCCATAAGGCAAACCAATTTCCTGAACGCGCGAGTGGATCGATGTCTTGTCAGCAACGAGAGCACCGGCTGAAACAGCATTGGCTGCAATCTTGAGGAGCGCGGCAAACAGCAGAGAGGTGAAGTTGAGCCGAGCGGGCTGCGAACACCGGCTCTTACAAGGATTGCGCGGTTAAACAATGATACTGGGCCGCATGAGCAAACCCAGTATCACAATATCGTCGCCAATGCGACGCCCCCTCCGCAAAATCCGCTGGCTGGCAGCACCCCTGCTTGCTGCCTTCCGTCTTCCTAACACTATACACAGGTTGTGAAAAATTTCACAATCACAGAGAAAAATTTGTGAAAAAGGTCACCCACTAGCCCTAAAGGCCAAAAATGCCGGAAACCGCTACCCCCGAACCCACTTCATCCTCGCCGCCATATTCGGCATACCCGGTCTTCTCGAGCTGCTGTGCAAGCTCGGGCCCACCAGAAGCGACGATCTCGCCCTTTACGAGAACGTGGACGCGATCGGGCCGCAACTCCTTGAGGAGCCTGGAATAGTGAGTGATGGCAAGCACGCCAAGCCCGTCCTCATTCGTAGCTTGCTCAACCCTGCGTGACACATCCCTCAGCGCGTCAATATCGAGACCTGAATCTATTTCGTCAAGAATCGCGAACTTCGGCTTAAGTACCGCAAGCTGAATCATCTCATTGCGCTTCTTTTCGCCACCGGAAAAGTCGACGTTCAACGAGCGCCCGAGCAACGAGAGCGGAAACTTGACTCTTGAAGCTTCGCTCAATATCTCGTCGTGAAGCCCTTGTGCGCTCCGACCGTTTGTCTCGAACGCCGCCCGCAATGCCTCGTCCAATGACACTCCAGGCACCTCGATCGGATACTGGGAAACTAGAAACAGCCCTTCATGTGCTCTCTTCCATGAGGGTAGCGATAGCAGGTCGGCACTATCCAAGGAAACCGATCCTCCGGATACGTGATAACCTGGCTTACCCATGAGCACGTGGGAAAGAGTTGACTTTCCGGAACCATTGGGACCCATTATCGCGTGGACTTCTCCACTTCGAACTTCGAGGTTGATACCTCGCAGAATCTCTCGTGAGTCAACGCCAGCCCTAAGTTCTTCGATTCTAAGTACATGTTGCGCGCTCAACTTATCACCACCATGACCCTGTCGCCCTCAACGACAACGTCGTACACCGGTACTGGCTTCGTGGCTGGCATGCATGCTGGCTTCCCCGTCTCTAGCGAAAACGTCGAACCGTGCTTCCAACACTCAAGCTCTTTTTCGTCCTTAAGGACTTCGCCCTCGGATAGAGAGTAATTGGCATGGCTGCATCGATCACCGATTGCGTAGAACTGATCGTCTATTCTGACGACGGCAATTGCAACGCCTTCAAGTTCAAACCGACGCGCAGCACCGCTATCGATATCGTCTTTGGCGCACAGATCAAACTTCCTGCTCACCTCTGCAAATCCTTCCATTTCTTGGCAGTTAAAGCTACAAGCGCTTCACGCACGCCTGCGATTTTGGACCTTCCCGACATCTCTGAGAAAAATCCGCTTACTATCAACCTTTGAGCCGTGCCAGGTTCGATCCCACGACTCTCGAGATAGTACTGCTGCTCTTCATCTACAGGACCCACTGACGACGCATGGCTGCATCGAACATCATTCTCCTCGATATCCAGATTTGGAACGGAGTCGGCTTTAGCACCTTCAGAAAGAACTAGATTCTTGTTCGTTTGAAATGCATCCGTAGACGTTGCTCCCTTATCGACTTTTATAAGTCCGGAATACACAAGGTGAGCATCGTTCGCCGCCGCTCCCTTGAAATAGAGCTCACTCCGGCCACTCTTGGCAGCATGCTCCTGACGTGTGCGGAAATCAAGAACCTGCTTTCCGCTTCCAAAATATGCAGCATCCAAATTCGACTCTGCGCCAGCCCCGGCAATCGTAGACGTAGTGAAAAGGCGGGAGTAAGCACCTCCCCCCAAAATGGACATAGAACTAAATTTTGCTCCGGACATGAGCCTCGAAATCTGATGACCAATCATGTTGCAACCGGAGCCCAAATCCTGAATCAGCAAGAATTCCAAGTGGGAATCTTTTTCAAGAAAAATTTTCGTCACCGGCACCGCAAGCACATTTGCGTCATTCGGAGAAAGCAGTAGTTCGATCACAGTGGCGGCTGCCCCAGGCTCCAGCTTTACGCATAGATTAGGGAACACCGCGGTAGCTTCCGTGGAATCAAGCTCTCTTATAACAATCACGGGAACGGCTGAATCGTAAGCCGCATTTATCGACAGCGAAACCGAACTCCCCAACAGAGCATTCATGTGCGAAAAAATGTCAGCAGCAGAGAAGTCATAAGGTATATCTTCTGGATCGCGAAGTCCAAGCGTCATGCCCTCGGGAGCCGCGAAGTCCGTCGAAATTTCGCCGTTTCGAGTCCTAACGAGCACCGCTTGGCCATTTGCCTCGAGAATCGGTGCCGACAGGTCGGAATGAACCTCCCTTATCGCAATACCTGAACGTAGCGCATACCCCGACAGATCAAGCTCGTCAATTCCTGAATAACGCCATTCCTCAATGGACGAGTCAGGCATCTCCATCGAATTAATGCGCTCCCTAATATATTGCAGACGTTGGGACTTGCCAGGTGCTGCCAAGGCAGTGTCCATACCCTCAGTCCATGCGCTCGAGAGTTGAATCTTGGACTCCTTACATGAGACAAACTTCAAACGGAATGCAGGTTGTTCGTAGAATTCTACCCCCTAACCGATAATTTCTACCAACTAGATGTTATTAAATACCTTTGCCAGCGACGAAATAATTTACGGGTGAAAAAATAGATGAAATCCAGAGCTATTACGCGCTATAGTCAAACTGTGGAATCCAGCTCAGTTCACGTCTTTAAAACAGAAGTGAAGGACCAGGTGGGATATCTCTTTCTGGACCGCCCGGAAAAATCAAATGCGATGGGTTCAGTATTCTTCGGAAACCTTCCACTGAGGATAGCGGAATTAGACGGAAACCCCCATGTCAGGGTGATTGTGATCGCATCCACCTCCAAGCACTTCTCCACGGGCCTTGATCTCATGGAGCTGGAGGATATTCTTTCCGGAGGCGACACAGGCGACTCGGGAAAGACCCTCAATACCATTGAAGAGCTTCAGCGGTCAGTCAGCTCGCTTGCAAACTGCAAGAAACCTGTCATAGCTGCAGTAAATGGCCACTGCATCGGGGCCGCCCTTGACCTGATCTCTTATGCGGATATCCGCATTTGCTCTGCAGATGCGATCTTCTCAATACGTGAAACAAAGCTTGCAATGATCCCAGACTTGGGGTCGCTCCAGCGCCTTCCTTCGATTATTAGCCGCGGCCACCTAGCCGAGCTCGCTCTAACCGGTCGTGACATCTCAGCCATCGCGGCACTGGAACTCGGCCTGGTAAATTATGTCTGCCGAGACAAGGTCGAACTGATGAGCAAAGCTTTCGCCCTCGCCACCGAAATCGCGGAGAATTCCCCGACCGCGACGCAAGGAGTCAAAGAAGTGCTCAGGGTCGTCTATGACGAGCAAATTGAACGACAGCTCGAACTCGTGGCGCAACTCAGCCTTCCGCAACTCGGCTCACACGACCTAAGGGAAGCGGTAACTGCGTTCGTCGAAAAACGTCCGCCGAGGTTCACTGGAAACTAGGCGGTCATCCCCGCCTTTTCCACAAGAACGAACTACGTTTCGATTTTTTCTCCTCTGCGTTGACGTCATCGAGAACGGTAGGGAGCACTGAATCGACGACCGATTCCGCATCACGCAAAAGAGCAGAAATCTCCTCAGAGTCACCGTCCGGCTCATCTTCAATTGCCGGAGGAACGAGTGAGCCGTGCACCCAGGCCACATCGGCCAACCTTCGCTCGTAACGGGGACAATCGGCCGGGCATCGCCAGGGAGCTTCGGGGGCAAGATCGAGTTCGCAAAAACGGGCGACCTCTCCCGAAGGATATGTTCTGCTCTGAAAATGCTTGCATTCTTCGCGCATCGCCATTCAATCCAAACTATTCGATATGAGAGTACTAATTCTTACATACTGCCATGACGCGTCAAGATTTAGGGATTCAGGCCCCTCATAGACCTAAGGTTTTAAACGATACTCAGAGCTTCCCCAGAATTCTCAAAGCTTTGCCGTGCAGAATGTAACCAAGCAATCACTACATCGCATCGACAACAGGTGATAATTGTGGAAATCAATGAAAACGAGCCAAACCAAGTCCCCGAAACACCGGCAACGACAGAGTCCGCCGGCACCGACGCAAACGAGGAAATTATTGCAACTGCT
>DAHVOF010000272.1 GCA_027318945.1 Actinomycetota bacterium
AAACGGGAGACAGCGAGAGCGTGTCCTTGTCTCGGCTGGCGGTGTTGCGATTGATCGCAATGCCGACCGGTCGAGCGGGGAGACCCTTTGGAAACCGAACTTCCGGAGCTTCCAAACGGGAGCCGAGCAATGTTTCCACGCAAGGAGAGATGATATGAGAATGAAACCTATTAGCCGAAGGGTACTTGGCGTTGGACTTTCCACGGCAGCACTCACGGGAACCGCGCTGGCGGCGGCCACGGGAGTTCTTCCCATGCAGCTCCAAGATTTTAGCGGACTGTTCTCCGGGTCAGCCGGCAGCAATGCGAACCTTCCCGCGCCCAATGTGACCGACATGAGCAAGGGTGCCATATTTGGCCTTTGTACCGCGTATTTGAACCATGTGTCCGGTACCTCAACTACAACGACAACCGCGCCAACTACAACGACAACCACTGCTGCCTCTGGAACCGTGGTAACGCCCCCTCCGGGAATTCCAGAGATCCTGTCGTTTCTGGCTTCGGTCAATAACGAATCGGTGACACAGTACTGCACCTCTATCAATCCCAAGCATGCGGAGTTGAAGCTTGCCGATCATCACGGAGAGCAGGCCGAAGCGCATTCGAAGAAGTCGGATCAAGAGAGCACTACCACTACGTCAACGACTTCTACTACAAGTACCACTTCGCCGACGTCAACGACTACTTCGACCACGGCGCCCATTGTCCAGGGGGGAGATCGTGGTCATCACGGTAGCAACTTTCAGGGCGATTCAAACCTAAGTGGCTCTTTCGGACAGGTCGGCAACGGTCCAGGGGGCGGGAATGGTTTTCAGAACTTATTCGGTGGAAGAAACCACTCGAATCAGAATGGCAAGGTTTCAGATCGGTAGGGCTAGCAACGACACTGTACGATGATTTAGATGGCTGGGTGCCACTCCAACCTGGAGAAGCCCCCAGCCATTTTTCTGCAAGGATCCAGTATTGGCGCAGGCAGGTACGAGGCTGAGATAAGCACATCGATCTAATGACTTCGGGATCAATATTTGCTCGATGTTGGACTGCCGGCTGAAAATACTCGAAAGTTTTGGTCTGACTTTGCAAATAAAGGTATGTTCGCTATTTTTGGCGCAAGCTCATCATTTTGGTGATGCTTCCTTGTTGGAACTACGCGATTTTGCAAGTAGCTTGAGGTATGACAGGCCAAATTTTGCCAAGTTCCGGCTAGGGCTCCAGTAGCTTGCGAGAAGATCCTCAAACAGGCTCTTTTTCCCAAAGTATGGGAACCAGTGCGCCTCTCTAGTCAACCAGCCCCGGTCTACCATGACTGCGGATTGGATCGCAAAACTCTGAATTCCCTGATCGGCGTGATAAAGCCCTACACCTGAGCTCTTTGCGCCACCATACGGGAGATAGGGATTACCAATCGTGAGGATGACATCGTTCAGAAGTGATCCGCCAGTGCGGAGACGTGAGACAATTCGTTTACCCTTTGAAAAGTCTCGAGTCCAAACGCTGGAATTTAGGCCGAAGCGGGAATCGTTGGCAAGCTCTATGGCCTGTTCTTCGCTATCGAACGGCATAACCGGAAGCACTGGGCCGAAGGTCTCTTCCTGCATCACGGCCATAGT
This sequence comes from Actinomycetota bacterium, assembly GCA_027318945.1. GTDB lineage: Bacteria > Actinomycetota > Acidimicrobiia > Acidimicrobiales > Acidimicrobiaceae > SCQM01. Next base: position 1,610 of record DAHVOF010000272.1, read on the forward strand.
GTTATTGACATTGGTTAGCACCATTGGAGGAAGGCTGAGCGTCTCTGGATCCCAGCTGTCAGGATGGTTCCCGGTCAACAACTGGGCACCTTGATCAAGAGCGTCTTTGACGTGTTTCTTTACGATTTCGACTTGTTCGCGTATCGTCATCGCTCCAATGTCGTCGTCATTTCCCCCTCCGATTCTTAGATTCTCGGTCTCTTTCACGAGAAGCTCTAGAAATCGGTCGAAGATCGATTTTTCCACGTAAAGCCGTTCGATCGACATACAAACCTGACCGGAATTAGAAAACGCCCCCCAAATTGCAGCGTTGACAGCTCGCTCAATATTCGCGTCCGCGAAGACTATCATGGGATCTTTTCCGCCCAGTTCCAAAGTGGTTGGAATTAGTTCGGGGCCTGTGATTGCCGCAATTTTTCTTCCTACATTTTCTGAGCCTGTGAAATGGACGAAATCAGGCTTCGACCTCAGCAATGCCTCCCCCAGCTCTGGACCGCCATGGATGATGTTCATCACTCCAGGTGGGAAGCTAACTTCTCTGAAAAGCGATTCGATGAGCATGCCGACTGAGGGAGTCTCTTCGGAAGGCTTTATGATCACGCTATTGCCAGCTGCCAGGGCCTCAATCGCCGGAACCATCGAGAGCATAAAGGGGAAGTTCCATGTTGATATTACCGCCACGACGCCACGCGGCTTGAATTCAACATAAGACCGTTTCCCGAGAAACGTTATGGGAGTCTTGACGCGTTTCGTGCGCAGCGCCTTTCCCGCTCGCTTTTCGACGTGCAGGATGGCATCGACAACGACCATCACCTCCGTCGTTAGGGCTTCCATTTTGATCTTGCCGGTGGAGGCCGCGATCACATCAGCAATTTCGTGCTGTCTAGCGACAATCTTGTAACGCAGTTTCCTTAGGAGCATCAATCTTTCGTTAAGAGGTAACGTAGAGAATTTGTCGAAGCCTGCGCGCGCGGACGCCACTATCGAGGGAAGTCGGGATAGGTCGGTGATGCTGTAACCAGATGACGTGATCGGCGAACCTTTCGATTGAGTGTCTACCACATTTTCCCCCTAGACCACCTTGATTTTCTTATCAGCATCGGATTTGTGCTCTTCGAAGTATTCGACCGCGGTTTTGACATAGCTGGCAAAGTCTGGACACGTGATACCAAGCGTTGCCAGGTCCTTCTCAGCCTGGTAGCAATCGTAAACTGGGCCAATTCTGAAGTAGTCCAATGTCTCAAGCTCAACTCCAACCCATCGTCTGAAGGCGGGTATGGAAAGTCCTGCCTTTACCCAGGACAATGGGATCGTGTAGCGAGGTGTGAAGCCCATTTGGGCTTGGCAAATCATGGCAAATGCATCGCGCACAGTGTGTGGGGAAGGGTCAACGAGGTGGTAAACCTTGTGTAACGCCTCGTTTGCGTGCGCGAGGCAGCATATTGCGTTGACGACGAAGTTGACCGGAACCACGTTGAATAGGGCGTCCCCCTTGCCAATGTTTGGAATGGGCAATTTCGAAAGCTTGTCCAGGAATCTCATTACGAAATATGGCCCATCGAACTTGTCGGTTTCTCCAGTGCGCGAATCACCCATGACAACGCCAGGCCTAACTATCGTGGTGGGGATGTCGTCCCAGTATCTTTGTACTATTACTTCTGCTTTGAATTTCGTAGACTCGTAATGGTTTTTAAAACCGTTGATGTCGATCAGCTCGGTCTCGAGCACCGTTCCCTGCCTCTTCCCCGATACATAAGCAGTGCTGCAGTAAATATATCGTTCGAGATTAGGAAGTGTCTTTACCCATTTGGTTATGTTTTCGGTTCCCTGAACATTGACGAGTTCTGCAACTTCTTCGCTTACGGCCAAATCGTAGATGGCTGCAAAGTGGAACACTTTCGATATCTGTTCCGTGAGTTCTTCATGCTCGTTCTTTGACAGGCCTAGATCTGACCGGGTTATGTCGCCATCAATTATTCGGAAGCGATCTAGCGAGCCGCCTGTTTCGCTAGCCAGAAACTCCACGGTATTCCTGGCTTTTTCGAGCTGGCTTGGGTGAACAAGCAAAACAAATTGCTGCGAGGCGTCATCTTTAGCCAATTTCAGCACGACCCGGGAGGTAATGAAGCCGGGGAATCCCGTTAGAAAAAAAGACATCGAGGGCCAACTTTCAGAATGACTGACTTGGCTCCCAACCTAGCAGCAACTTGTCTGGAGGTCCATGGTTTTGTATGCCTTCAGCCACCGTTCCACCAGCCATGATTTTCGGCTCATCATTGTGGGCAATACTTGTTGCAGTTTGAAACTTGGCTCTACAACGTTCGATATCGAGCTACGGCAAATTGCCGCGCAAACTCTCGGTTGGCACAGCCCAAACCAAGGAACTTCGCTTGGAGGTCGGCATGGCTGTCCGAATCATTTTGCGAGACGACGAAAGTCCGGTTCATCGTGGGTATCCTGCCGATGGCGCTGTTCAACGTGTAGCATTGCTCCGCAATGGGGGCAAATGTACTCCCACAGCTCGAAATCCAGCTGGCCACTACCTTTTCTCAAGCCAATAAGGGGGCCGGCGGCTTCAAGGGACCTGCGCCTTAAAAGGAGGTAGGGTTTGTCTGGATCCGCGGCTGGAGAAATGGATTGAAGGCAGTCACCGCAGTAGAGCCACCCATTCGCCTCCCGAAGGGCTCCCGCGGGCACGCCGTAGTTGCCTTCCAAGGGTGCGCCCGCTCCGGGAGGTAGTTGGAGTCTTGAAATTCCCTCGCTGAGTCGCTGCATGCGAATTTCATGACGCAGAACTTCGGTTTCGTCCCGGTCGATGGATCCGTCGGCATTGATGACCGCCCCATAAAGATGGCGTGCCCATTCTAGGGAAACCAGGCGCTTGGCCAGATCTGACTCTATGCGCTCGGGGTCCCGAGTGATCGGGTCGCCTATTCCGCCTCCTCCGTGAGGGATTGAACTAAAAACATCGCCAGAAGACATTACGAAGGAGCACTTGGCGGGGAGTATCTCCAATGGTTCCCCGTTCAGCTCATCGAAGCTTTGCGGGAGGTTGCCGTCACGCCACTGATCGGCGATGTCAGTTGATCGCTTGAGAAGTACGGTAGCGCCACCACCGGGGTAGCCGCCGTTCAGGCCACTAGTTGCCGAGATGCTGACCCCCCACGTATTGGGAGTGATGTCCATCTGCGTCGCATGGTGCAGTGTGAATGCTGCCTCTCCAGAGACACCACCACGCCATTTCCCCGCTCCTCCACTGTCTAGCGTGCGGCGCCGATAAAGGTAAAGCAGTGGATAGTTCCCTTCTATCGACTCTATGTTGGCAACATTTGCTTGGGGAGCTGTCAATTTTCCCCCGACATCGAAACCGTCTCCAAAAGCTCTGGCTCCACATCCCTGGACGTCTGAGCTCAGGAGCATCGTGGCGAACGCCTGGTTTTGATCGTCGGTTCCGAAGACGTTGTAAACGAATACCGAGCCAGACCATCCGGCCATGGCATCCTCGTAGTATCGCTCACTTGCCGCTAGCAGCTTGCCCAGTGCTAGAGCGGTGGCATTGGTTGTGCAATGGGTCGCATGGACCACTCCAAAGCCAACCGGGGCAGGGAATCGTGCATTGTGCACGGTCCCCATCTCCACCTTGGTATCGACGAGTCGCAGCACTCCGGCGTTCCAAGGAATATCCGGGCAGAGGTATGGGAAAAGTGCGGAATATGCACCTGCCAAAGCTCCTGCGTAAGCGGTGTTTATAAATCCCGGAGCCTGAGGGCTGGTGCCGCTGAAGTCGAGAAGTAGCCTGCCGCCTCTCTTTTCAGCGCGACAACGGATGGTGTAAAGTTCTTCGGAAAGGCCGTCATGGTCCATATGGTCCTCGCCAAAGGCTTCGCCATCGGGCAGCTCCTCTAGCTTTTTCCGAAATAGTGTTTCTGCGAAGTCGAGATTGTCTGCCAATGCATTTTCCATTGTTTCGATGCCGTAGCGTTCAATAAGCTCGATCAGCCTGCTTCGGGCAACGTTGGCACACGCGATCTGGGCTCGAAGGTCCAGTTCGACGAGGTCAGGCAGGCGAGAGTTAGTCAGGTAGGTAGCCGCAACCTCGGGTTGAAGAGTCCAGTTACTGACCACGCGCAGCATTCGATAGCGGGGTGCCTCGTCAAATACAGAGCGTGCGAGGGGATTCCAGCTGCCCGGTCTCGGTCCCCCGACGTCTACCTGATGTATTACAGATGCAGTCCAAGCAATCCGCTTTTCTCGCCAAAATATAGGCTGTATGACGCAGACGTCATTCTGGTGAGCGGCGCCCATCCAAGGGTCATTTGTCAGGTACATGTCTCCGTCTCGGATGTTTCCCTCGCCAAGGAGGCTAATAGCATTCTGGACAATCACGGAGATGGCGCTAACGTGGGCAATTACATACGGTCCAACGGCGACGACTTCTCCTTCTGCATTGAGTAGAGCGACGTTGAAGTCGTTCCCTTCCGTAGCCACCGGCGAGCCGGAGACATTTACGATTGTCTTGCCCTGCTCGTCGTTGATTTGCCAGAGTCTGTGTCTCAGGACTTCAAAAGTTACGTAGTCATTTCGTGGATGGAAACGCTCGTCGGAATTAGCACTCATGCAATCCAACCCCTTCAAGTCTCGTTTGCTTCGAAGGATATGATGAATTGGCCGCGATCGCCGACCGTCAACGTCTGCCCGTCGTGAAGCGGAATAGTCATTCCGTAGGATACGACTAGAGCAGGGCCCGCGAGAATGTGACCTGGCGCAAGAAGCCGCGACTGGTAAACGGGGGTGGGCTCCATCGTTCTGGTTGCCATGCGGTAGATCGGCTTGGTTTCCACAAACGCATCCTCAAGGCTAGTGCTGCCCGACTCGCGGGTTTTAGAGGCTGCCCTCATCGGCGTCGGCGCTGTAGAGTCCACTCGCAAGCTTATCCACTCGATCCGCGCGCTTGGTGAGCTGGCGCCCCTGCCATAACGCAGGTCGTAAATTTCTTCAAACGATTCGACCAGGTGCTCGAGATCCGCAGGCTCCAGCGGCGACTTGCTGGGTAAAGGTATAGTGAGTTCGTGAATCTGGTTTCGATAACGGAGATCGGCGCTTGGCAGGATCGAGGCCTCGGCCGGATCTCCACCGTCTTCTTCGACAAGTGCGACACATCGAGCCGTCATCTCATTCAGAATCTGGTTCAACTCCGGAAGGAATTCGACCTTCACGCAGCCGTCCGTCTTTCTGAGCTCATGGGGGAACGAGTAGACGAGGCTATGGCGAAATTCGGATTGTCCGATTCCCATGGCAGAAAAGACCGTGGCTTCCGCCGGAATGATCACTCGGCGCACACCGATGTCCGGGCCATATGCCGTGCAGTGGGTTGGCCCGCAGCCTCCGAAGGCCACCATTGTGAA
>DAHVOF010000098.1 GCA_027318945.1 Actinomycetota bacterium
GAAAGATGAAACAACACCGTGAAGTCGACAAATCGGCTGCGAAGTCATGGGCACGAAAAGCCGGGCCGCTGATTCAAGAGTTTCTGGAATTCGTATACGACTCTCTTAAGGGGAAACGGTCCTCAACCTCTGTCGGAAATAGTCCTGCGGACTTCCGCCGGGAAGTTATGGGCCTGATGAATTCCTTTTCAACAACTCGCGCAAAACGGTTTAGAGATTTGAATGGCAAGGTGAAGTCTCGGTGGGACTTGACAGAAGACAATTTGAAGATGCTCCTGTTCAACTCAGCCATCCTCGACCTATTCCATCTTCAAGGAGCACTGAACTATTCCCGGACTGCCGGCAACGGCTCATTGGCGTTGTCTGCATTGCAGGTGCGGGGTAATTACACCCCGGCGGAGCGCATAAAGATTTCCGCTCAATCCGCCCCCGATTTAATACTTCCAAAATTCAAGGCGATTGGCGATGTTAAGAGCGGGACAATGCGAGAGGATCATCTGTGGACTGTGGCAGGCTATGCCCTGGGCTATGAAAGTGCGACAAAAGAAGACATCAACCTCGGCATCATCTACATGGTAGATACAGCGAACGATTGCATCCGGTCCAGTCGGAGCGTCATTTTCTGGATATCGGACGACATTCGCAAGATGTTCTTGGATAGGCGTGATCGAGCGCTGGCGATGTTCAATCCGCCATCGGAGCCGGCAGTTCTAACAGACCAGGACCAGATCAAGCACTTTTGTAGACGCTGCACATTTGAGGGAGTCTGTCATCCCAGGGATGCACATGCGAAGAATTCGTAAAACGACGGGCGTCCCGGTTTTGAAGCTTCCGCCCGATCACCTGCTAGATGTTTTATCGGCACTCCGTGATCACGAGTTTGATCGGGATGGGTTTAAGGATTCTGTACTAGCCATATTCCCCGATAAGGATGAAAAAAGCGTGTTCCGCGGGATGGCGATTCCGAGCTTGCGAACTTTGGGACTGCTAATTGGATTTGAACAGGAAACCCATCTTTCTGGTGATGGCGCACTGGTGGCGGAGTCTGGTGTCGCAAATAATTTCAGGATGAACGAGCCTATGCGACAGTTGCTCCGCGAAATCGAACTCGAACGAAGCCTGCACGGTGTTTGGGCGAATGATGAATTGACAATCGAGGATATCCGTGGAGGCTACGCCAATATCGAGGGCGTTGAGCAAGGCAGCAATCCCAAGGGGGATTTCCTGGGAAGAATCAATCGTTGGCTGCATTATCTGGAATACTTCGGAATCCTATCGAGGACGGGGGAGCGCCTCCACCGAACTGTGCCAACAATGACGCGCTTCCCCAATTATACTGAGTCCGAGATTAAGGCTTTCGTGAAAGCGTTTCAATCTTCCTGCCACCATTTGTTGCGTGGAGAAGTTGGGGAGCCGGTCATCACGATTGAGGATATTCGTCGGCAGGTTGCAGTTCAGTTTTGGAAAGACAGGCACGCTATTGTACTACGGAGAGACTTTGATCGATTACTGGCTACATGCTTAGAGTCAGGCATTCTTGATGCCCATTTGCACCGATCCATGGGCGCTGATGAGGGGCTGTTTCTCTTCAAAGGAACTTCCTATCAAAGCGTGAGCATAAAGGAGACATAAATGGCGGATCAAAACGAGCTTCGACGTCTTTATCACCTAAAGGAAAATCCATTCTCATCGCGCGTTCAGATTGATGCTCCCTTGGTGGGAAGGACTGAGGAGCAGAAAGCATGGAAAGACATTCTTGCCAATAAGGCTGGCGCACGTGGATGCTCCCTGAATTTCATCATTGGCGACTACGGCATGGGGAAAACGCACGCCCTCTACCACATTAAGAGCGATTGCGAACGCCGCGGGAACCTCATGTCTGTCATCATTAAATTGTTGCCTGAGGACGAAGTTAAGAATTTTGGGATGGACTTTGTACGGAGAATATTTAAGAACCTCGATTCCGATGCAAAAAAGGCGCTGGTTCAAACAAAGAAGCCGCGGGCCGCAAGCGCATTCCCGGAGCACGTAAAAATCATTCAGAAATATGCCGCTGACGATGCCATCGCTTCTCGAATTCTCACGGGTGGCAAGGTTAGTGCGCGAGAGTTGACGGAGGCAAAGATTCATGCAGCAATGGGCAACACGGAAACTGCCTTAGAGTTTCTTGCCGTCCTTCTTTGCATGCTGCACGATGCAGAGACCAAATCACTGGTCTTGTGCGTTGATGAAGCAGAGTATGTTTTCTCTCAGATGAACGCGCGCAAGGCCGCATTGGTTTTTAATTCCCTGCGGGCGATGTATGACCTTCCGGAATCACCAAACCTAGGCCTTCGTCTCCAACCACTGGCCAACATCATTTTCTTTTTTGCCATCTCGACCGCCGGGATGGAGAAGTTGAGTAAGATGGAAAAGGTAGAACAGCACCAAGGTGGACCAATCCAGCCTCTCCTAACCCGCATCGAAAGAAAAATCAGCTTGGCCCGACTCACGGCTGCAGAAACCAAAAACTTGGTGGAAGAATATTTGAAGACGAGCCGAACTACCGGCGAAAGGCTTTCTAGTCCATTAATTCCATATACAAAAGACTTTGTGGATTACGTATTTGACCTAACCCAAGGCCATCCTCGAAGCATTGTTGAGAGGTGCGATTACGTGATAGCTGAAGGCATAAAGGACCACATCAAGGAAATCACTAAGCAGTATGCGAAAGGAGTTTTCGACAGGCTCCACTTGCCTACGGCCTAGCCTCCCAGACGTTCGACGAAGAAATTTCATGTGCGGACGCTACACTCAAACGGCCGATCCCACTAAGCTGGCGCATCGTTTCCGGCTAGAGCCTCCGGAGCCTGGAATATCCCGCCGCTACAACATCGCGCCAACGCAGGATGCGCCCGTCGTTTCCAACAACGATCCGAAACGTCTACGACTGATGCGCTGGGGTCTCATCCCCTCCTGGGCTAAAGATGAGGCTATCGGCAACCGGATGATCAATGCTCGGGCGGAAACTCTGGCCGAAAAACCAAGTTTCAAGAAGCCGCTCGAACGACGTCGATGCCTCGTGCTCTCCGATGGCTTTTATGAGTGGCGTAAGGCGAACCGCGCCAAGATTCCGGTACGCATCGTTCTCAAGAGCCGGGAGCCGTTCGCCTTCGCTGGCTTGTGGGACATCTGGCCAGACCCGGAAGGACGCGAAGTACCCACCTTTACGATTATCACGACCGAGGCTAACGAACTCCTAAAGCCTATCCATGACCGGATGCCCGTAATCCTGCGCCCGGAGGATGAAGGGAAGTGGGTCGATCCGAAGCTCGTCGATCCTACCAATTTGATTCCTTTCTTGAAGCCCTACCCAGCCGTGGAAATGGAATCCTACGAGGTTTCGCCGTCTGTGAACTCACCCAGCGACGATTCTCCCAACTGCATAGCGCCGTTGAATAAAGATCTTCTCGCCAAGTGAATGGGGAAAAACTTGATGCAACCGCAATGCATCTACTGTCGGACAACGACGGGGAGCTTCAAGAAAGGCGAACATGTTATTCCACAGGCTTTTGGCAAGTTCGGTCCTGAGACATGGGTCCTCCACGACATCGTCTGCGACGATTGTAATAGCCACTTCGACAAGGCTTTCGAGGTTTATTTCAACAGGAGCAGTCTTGAGGCGATAGAAAGGTTCAATTGGGATCTCAAATCTCGCAAAGAAGCCAATCACATTCACAGGACAAGAGTCTCAGTCATTTCGGTTTCCGCTCCATCGCAAGGCATCAAATTCTCGCCCGTCAGCCACGAACTACTGCCTCAGGCAGGCTTCCAGATCGCTGGCCAATCTGGGAGGGAGTTTTTCACCGTTGAAGAATTGGAATCGATGAAGGATTTTGACAAATCAAAATACGATCTCAAGAGCGTGAGCGGTATCCTCCTGATGACTAAAGATGAGAACAGCTACAATCGTCTCGTGGGGGCTCTGGCGAGAATCGGTATAACATTTACCCAAAGAAGCGAGGCTCCCCCGCTTGGTGCCCACCGTGTCGAGTTGGAGTATGTCGTCAAGATCGACCAGATCAATATGAGGGCCGTCAG